>JAZNDR010000086.1:0-12167 GCA_045588185.1 Candidatus Scatosoma sp.
GAGGTTGAAATCGGCAACGGTCTTACAACGCTTCCTGAGGATACGTTTTACGGCGCGGGACTGAAATCGTGTATTATTCCCGAAAATATAACGGATATTCAAGACGCTGCGTTTTTTGAAGCGTCGTCCATAGAATGGGTAGTTATACCCAAGAGCATTAACCATATCGGGACATCGTTCACTTATTGTCCCAACCTTACCGCCGTTTATTATGCGGGTACTTCCTACGAGTGGAATCAGGTTGATAAAAAAGGATCTTGGCATTCTTTCTCGGATAACGTAACCGTTTACTACTATGCGGAAACGGAAGACGACGTGGTAACGCTGAACGCCAGTTGGCACTGGGTGGACGGCGTGCCTACCGTGTGGGAGATTGATTATTAACGAAGTATACGAAAGCGAGGCGTTACGCCTCGCTTTTGCTATCTATGCGTTACGCGCATATACTCTATAAAAAATAATCAATTATTTTTTTGTATTCCAACGCTTGAAAAACAAAAAAACATATGCTATAATAATGAAAAGGAGAAAAGCATATGGCTATTCGTATCGGTATTTACGGCTACGGAAACCTCGGCAGAGGGGTGGAGCTGGCAATCGCGCAAAATCAGGATATGACGGCGGTGGGAGTATTTACCCGCCGTGATCCGCAAACGGTAAAAACGCTGACGGGCGTGCCCGTGTATTCGGCGGACGACGCTTTGAAAATGACGGACAAAATCGACGTGATGATACTTTGCGGAGGGAGCTCGACCGACTTGCCTGCGCAAACGCCTTATTTAGCAAAGCATTTCAACGTGATAGACAGCTTCGACACGCACGCGAAAATTCCTCAGCACGTAAAAAACGTGGACGGGGAAGCGAAAAAGGCGGGCAAAACAGCAATCGTTTCCGTGGGTTGGGATCCCGGTCTGTTCTCTTTAAGCCGAGTATACGGCGAAAGCGTGCTTTCAAACGGCAAAACCTATACCTTTTGGGGTAAGGGGGTAAGCCAAGGTCATTCGGACGCGATACGCCGTATCGAGGGAGTTGCGGACGCGAAGCAGTATACCATTCCCGTGGAAGCCGCGCTGGCAAAGGTGCGCGCGGGGGAAAATCCCGAACTGACGACGCGAGAAAAGCATACAAGAGAATGTTTCGTCGTGGCGAAAGAGGGCGCGGATAAGGCGAAAATTGAGGAAGCCATTAAGACGATGCCTAACTATTTTGCCGATTACGACACGACCGTGCATTTCATTTCCCAAGCGGAATTGAACGAAAAGCACGGCGGACTTCCCCACGGCGGTGTGGTGATAAGAAGCGGGCAAACGGGGAAAAACGGCGAGCATAAGCACGTGATAGAATACGGCTTGAAGCTCGATTCCAACGCGGAATTTACCGCCTCGGCGTTGGTGGCGTACGCGCGGGCGGCGGCTCGGTTAAACGCGGAAGGACAAACGGGCTGTAAGACGGTATTTGATATTCCGCCCGTCTATCTCTCGGCGAAAACGCGCGAGGAGCTGTTAGCGGAATTGCTTTAAAAAAACGAAAAAAAATTGCCCTTATCGCAAGGGCAATTTTTTTATGCTTTTAATTCGCTTTTTTTGATTTTATATAACTCCTCGGCGGCGAACCGCGCTTTCGTTACCACGTCTTTTTGCTTGGGAAAACAATAGTATAACCGCTTTTTATCACCGATTCCGATAACGTCGCCGATTTCGTACCAGTAGAAGTCGGAGTTCAAGCCGTACGAAGCAAGCGGGGCTTGGCGGTAGATGGGCGCGCCGTCTTTATCCGTTAAAACGAAGCCGTTTTCGTCGTGGATAAGCTTGCCCTCGCCTACGCGGTAGAGCGCTTTGTGGTCGGCGAGAATGGTGATGTCTACTTCCAAATTTAAACGGTAACGCTTTTCGTCTAATTCACGGCGCACACAGGCGCGTTCCCAGTCGTACCAGTCGGGAATATGCGGAAATTCCGTTTCCCCCTCGACTGCCTGTATTCTGCCGTAGACGTCCATTTCGTAGCTTTTTCCGCAGGCTTCGCAGGTAAGGGAAGTGCCTTTGCCGAGCATTTTCCCCTCGGCGTTGCACGCGGGGCAACGGTAGAGAATACGCTGTAAGCCTGCGGCGCGCTCGCTGTCCGTTATCCTGATTTTCTTTTCAAATTGCGTTTTAAAATTATCGAACGAGAACGCTTCGTCTATCATTGCGGTCAACTCTTCCGCGCTCTTTTCCTCTAATTCCTTTTTTGAGATAAGGCATTGCATATGTGCGGAAGCCTTTACCTTGCGCACGCGCAGTTCGTTGTATAAAGGCTGATGCAAAAACGCACCGTCGGTTATTACCGTTACGACGGGCACGCCCAGCCGTTTTACCATTGCGCCCATATTTCTGGGCAATGCGGTCGTTTTGCCGTCAAAGGAATAGCCTGCTTCGGGGAAGAGTAACACACTCGTCTTTTTTTCTTGCACGGCGCGGAGCATATCCAGCGCAAGCGGTACGTCCGTTGTGAATTTTTGCGTGGGCATACAGCCGATTTTGCGCATCAGCCATTCCTTGCCCACAAGTCCGTCAAAGGTACTGACGATAAAATACCGCTTGGGGTAAAGGAGCTTGGACGCGATTTTTAAATCGAGAAAGCTCGAATGATTCATAAGCACCAGCCACGGGCCTTTTCCTGCCTCTTCCATACGGCTTTTCGTGTATGTAAATTTGGTCGCGCGAAGGGCGGGTATAGACAATATCCGCACGAGCGTTTGGAAAAGTCTGCTGGGCTTTTTGAGCGGTTTGCGCTTGGGCGGGTCGATTTGTAACGCCGCTTCCAAGGGAATTGATTTCGTTTTGATTTTCATTTTCACCTTCCTCATATAATATTGTACAGCAAATAAACATAATTGTCAACGGAATAAACAACGTTTTTTTACAGTAAAAAATAATTTGTTTTTTCACGCAAAGTTATTGCTATACGCTTGACAAAAATTGAGGGAGGGGGGGTATAATATTTAATGGAAAATTTTTTAAAAATCAGGAGGATTTTTTATGAAAAAGAACAAGTTTCTCATCGCATTGTTGGCGGCGTTGATGAGTTGTTCGTTTGCCATCGGCTTTACCTCGTGTAAGGACGACGACGATTCTTCCTCGGGCGGTATCAATTCCGAAAGCCCCAAGGACGAAGACGAAGATAACGACGGCGACGATAAGGACGATAGCAGTTCGAAAGGCGACGACGATGACGACGAAAGCACGGGCGACGGTAGCTCGGACGACGGCGACGACGAGGAATGTGAGCACGATTGGCTTGAAAAGGATAAGATAGAAGCGACCTGTACCCAGGACGGCAAAGTGATTTATAAATGCAAGGATTGCAAAGAGGAACGGGAAGAAACTATCCCTGCGACGGGTCACGAGTTTTTGGTACATTCGTGCATTAAATGTGATTACGAGCGTATAAGCCAAGGCTTGGAGTATGAGTTGATTGAGGGGGACGAGGGAGATTATTACGCAGTGACGGGTATCGGCACTTGCGAGGATATCTACGTGGTCATTCCTTCCTACTACAATAACGTACCCGTAAAGCATATTGCAAACGGAGCGTTTTCGGAAACGGACGGTATTAACAGAAATGCGATAAAGGCGGTTTTGTACGTGTTACCTGAAACCTTGGAAACTATCGGTTCGAACGCATTTAACGATACGCAGGCGTACGAGGTGCTCAATCTTTCGACAGCGTTGGCGATCACGAAGGATGCTGTCGCGGACAGCAATAACTATTTCGGTAACCTGCTTCTTTATTTGGATGAAGAAGATATACATACCAAGGCGGAGGATGTAAATATTTCTTGGGACGAAAACGGATTCGTTACCTACGACACGGTAAACGTTACCTATGAAACGGACGAGGACGGCAATTACGTTCTCGACGAAAACGAAGAGCGATTCATTTGGCGGTGGTGCGACGCCTAAAAACGTGTATAACCCCGATTATGGCGCAAGCGTGCTGACCATAGAAAACGATTTCGTTCTGTATAACAAAAATTCTACGACTACACACCTTGTTTCCTACCTGGGTAATGCGGAAAATATTACGTTGCCTACGCCTGAGGGGGGAAGAAGATTGTGGGTATACGCGTATGCGTTTGCTGGTTGCAAGTCGATTAAATCGGTTACGGTCAGCGAAGCAACGTGCTCTATCGACAGATTTGCCTTCTATAACACGGAAGTGGAAACGCTGACCTTCGACGACGAGTCGCTTTGGGAATGCACGAAGTATGCGAGCGACGAAGCTGGTGCTTCAAGAGAATTTACCTATAAACCGCTTTCCGAAGTGGAAAACGAGGATTTTGTAGAGTTGCTTTGCGACGGTAGAGGATATTACACGAAAGCTGATATTTTTTAACCTTAAACAAACAAGAAAAAACTCCGTTGAAAAACGGAGTTTTTTCTTGTAGTAGAAAACTTGTATTTATTGTCGTTCGCCATAGCGATTGACCGCTACGCGGTAGACAACGCAAAACTGCGTTTTGCTTATTTGGGGCTGATTATGCCCTTTGGGCGCGACTGCCGTCGAGGCGCAAAGGCTCTTCTCGGGCAATGCAATGTGAACATTGCCCTCGGTCACCGTTCGCGCTTTGCATATGCGCTCACTCATCTCGCCCCTAAAAGGCATTATCAATGCCTTTCTTTACGGGTAGCTCGTCCTCTGCACTCCGCAAGGGACAATGCCCCTTGACCCCTAACTATAAATTTACCGCAATTTTGCATTTAACCCTAACGCTTTTACCATTTGTCCGACGTATTGTACGGGAACAAGCTCGATTTGGTTTTTGAATTTCTCACACGATTTCATATTCTTTGCAGGGAGCAATACTCGCTTGAAACCCGTTTTGATACATTCGTTTACTCGCTTGTCCGCATAGGTAACGGGGCGTATCTCGCCCGTCAATCCCACTTCGCCGAATACCGCCGTGTATTTGTCGATGGGTACGTCGCTTACTGCGCTTGCAAGCGCCGCGCAGATTGCTAAATCGACGGACGGCTCGCTCAGTTTAATACCACCCATCGCGTTGATATATACGTCCGACGACCAAAAGGGGAGTCCGCAACGCTTTTCCAACACGGCGATGAGCACCACGAGCTTGTTATAATCGACGCCGAGGCTCATTCTTCTCGGCGCGCCGAACGGCGTTTTTGAAATCAGCGTTTGAATTTCCACGCTCATACAGCGGTTGCCGCTTTCGGACGGCGTTACCGCCGAGCCTGCCGCTACTCCGCGCGTTTCCGATAAAAACAGCTCGGCGTAGTCGTTTACGCTCTTGATACCCGCGTCCGTCATTTCGAACACGCCCACCTCTTGCGCCGAACCGAAACGGTTTTTTACGGCACGCAAAAGTCTGTAATTATCTTCCTGCTGTCCCTCGAAATAGAGCACGGTGTCCATGATATGTTCAAGCACTTTCGGACCTGCCAACGCACCCTCTTTGGTGACGTGCCCAATGATAAAGAAAGTGATATTTTTCGATTTTGCAATCCGCATCAGTTTCGCCGCACATTCGCGTACCTGTCCCACGCTTCCCGCCGCAGAGGATAACGCTTCGGTGTAGATAGCTTGCACCGAGTCGATAATCACAAATTCCGCGTCGTCGAGGGAAGTTTCGATATCCTCTAAACAGGTTTCGTTTAACAAATACAGATTATCCGAATTCAGCCCCAACCGCTCGCAACGCATTTTTACCTGCGAACAGCTTTCCTCGGCGGAAACGTAAAGGACTCTTCCAGCGTTTGCGAGGTGTGCGGAAACTTGCGTTAAAAGGGTGGATTTTCCTATTCCGGGGTCGCCGCCGAGCAGTACGAGCGAACCGCGCACGATACCGCCGCCGAGCACGGTATCAAATTCAGCGATACCGCTTTTTACGCGGTTGAATTTTTCATAGCCGATTTTTGAAAGTGGCATAGCGCGCGTTTTCATTTGCGAAACGCCCGCCCGCGCAAGCGGGGCGGGTTGCTCAGTGCGTACTAATTCTTCCTGCATCGTATTAAAATTACCGCAGTCGGGGCATCTGCCCAGCCATTTGGGCGCGGTATAACCGCATTCCGAGCAGACGAACTGACTGGTAGGGGTTTTCGTTTTAGTTGCCATATAAACCTCTTAAATATTTTTCAATAACGCGTACGCGTTGACGGTAATGCCCTTGCCCTCGCCGATATAGCCCAAGCCCTCGTTCGTGCCCGCGGAAATCCCGATTGCCGTCGGGTCAAGCTTTAACACGCTTGACAGGGAGTTTTTCATATCGTCGATATATTTTGCCAAACGGGGCTTTTCCGCCTGAATGGCAATGGAGATATTTTTAAGCGCAAATTTGCGCTCGGCAAGCATTTCCACAACGTTGGAAAGCATTTTCATAGAATCGGCGTTCTTCCATTTTTCATTGGAATCGGGGAAATAGAACCCGATGTCCCGCAATCCCGCCGCCGAAAGCAGGGCGTCCATAACCGCGTGCGCAAGCACGTCGCCGTCGCTGTGCGCGATAAGTCCGCTTTCCGAGGGGATCTTTACGCCCGCAAGTATAATATACGGTTGGTCTTTGCCGAACGCGTGGGTGTCCACGCCGAACCCGCAACGGGCGGTTACGGCGCGGAAGTCTTCCGCGTAAGTCAATTTAATGTTATCGCGCGCGCCCGCGCAAAGGCGGGGCGTACCGCAAAACTGCGCGAACACGGAAGAATCGTCCGTGTAAGAAACTGTTTCCTTTTCAAATGCGCGCGTGTACGCGGAAAGAATATTCTCGCGGAAAAATCCTTGCGGCGTTTGGATATTGCACAGCGTTTCGCGGTCGGGTACGGAAATGATATTCCCGTCTTTTTGCACGGCGACGGTATCGGCGCAGGGCACGGCGCAAATCCCGCTCCCAAACGCTTTCACGCTTTGAATACAGCCCTCGATAACTTCGCGGGTAACGAACGGCCGCGCGCCGTCGTGGATAAGTACGATATCCGATTGCGCAGTTTTGAGCGCGTTGAATACCGACTCGCTTCGAGTGTTTCCGCCCAGCACCACTCTCGTTCTGTCGAACGGCTCGCAAAGCACGGAGATTTCGTTGAAATCGGTTTCGGAAGCGGTAACGATAATTTCGTCGATGGCGGGGAAGTCGAACGCCGAAAGCGTTTTTTTCAATACTCTGTCGCCGTCCAAGGGCACGAGCAATTTATTTTGTTCAAAGCCGGCGCGGAAGCCCTTGCCCGCGGCGCAGACGATAGCGCAAACGGAATACTTCATAAAATCACCTCGTAAAGGGAAGCGGCTTCGTCCTTTTTGACCGTTTCCTTAATATTTAAAATACGGAATTTAAAACTGCCCGAAGCGTACAGCACCTCGACGGTATCGCCGATTTTGATATTCGTGGAAGGTTTAGCGGGCTTGCCGTTGATCATTACCTTTTCTTCCGAGCAAGCTTCCTGCGCTACCGTACGGCGTTTTAAAATCCGCGATACTTTTAAAAATTTGTCGATTCTCATAAAGATTCTCCTGTAAGTATTAGATAAGGGGCATAGGCGTCAATACGGCGCAAGCCGTAAAAAGAAAAAAATTGAAATTTTCTTAAATTCGCTTTCAAAAATGCTTGACAACTTTTTTTTCGAGGGGTATAATTAGATAATGTATCATTATGCTTATGATGGCGTAATGTCGCTCGGCGTTATGATTTCCGAAAATGAAATTCAAGGAAATCCCTTGAAAAATAAAGGGAAAACGCAATGTGTAGACAAGCTTTCGTATATTTATTATACCGCAAACCCGCCTAAAAGTAAAGCGTAAAGAGAAAATTTTTAAAATTGTTTGTAAAAATTCGATTTTTATCGATGAAAAGATATACTCGGTAGATCGCTGAAAAAATAAGTAAGGAGCAAAAAAGCAGATGGATTTACCTATCACAAAGTATGGAAAAACCGAAAGAAGAAAATTCGGTTCGATCAACGAAGTAATCGACATTCCCGATCTCGTTGAAATCCAGAAAGACAGCTACAACGCCTTTATCGAAGAGGGCATTGGCGAGGTCTTTGAAGATTTCTCCCCGATCACCGACTACTCCGACCACTTCGAACTCTATTTCTTAGAGCACAGATTCGGCGACAAACCCAAGTATGACGAAAAAGAATGCCGTACGCGCGACGCTACGTACGCGCTGCCTTTGCGCGTAAAAGTACGCCTTGTAAACAAGGTCAAGAACGAAGTTCTCGACCAAGAAGTGTTTATGGGCGATATGCCGCTTATGACGGAAAACGGCGCGTTCATCATCAACGGTGCGGAGCGTGTTATCGTTTCCCAGCTCGTTCGTTCTCCCGGCGTTTACAACGCTTCGAGCAAAGATAAGACGGGTAAGGAAATGTTCGCAACCACCGTTATGCCCAACCGCGGCGCATGGCTCGAACTGGAACAGGACGCACAGGACGCCCTGTACGTGCGCGTAGACAGAAAGAAGAAGCTTTGCATCACGGTGCTTCTCCGTGCGCTTGGCTTCGGTTCTAACCGCGCTATCGAGGACTTGTTCCCCGGCGACAAAATCATTGCGGCTACGCTTGCAAAAGACACCGCGAAATCGGAATCGGACGGCTTGTATGAATTGTACCGCCGTTTGCGTCCCGGCGAAGCGCCTACGGAAGACTCCGTAAGAGCGCACCTTTTCAATCTGTTCTTCGACCCTCGCCGTTACGATATTGCGAAGGTGGGCAGATATAAATATAATAAGAAGCTCAATCTTGCTTACCGTTTGCCCGGTTGCAGAGCGGCGGATACCCTTGTCAATCCCGAAACGGGCGAAGTGCTCGTAAACGAGGGCGAGAAGATTTCCGAAAAGCAGGCAAAGGATATTCAAAATTGCGGTATCAACGAAGTATTCGTGCTCGTGGACGATCCCGAGGACGGCGAAATCCGTCATAAGATTATCGCCAACAACACGGTGGATTTCTCGGAAATTTCCGATATTCCCGTACAGGCGAGAGCAAAGGATTTCGGCTTGCTTCCCACGATTTTCTATCCCAACTATAAATTCTCCAAGCTCATTGCAGAGGAATGCGCGTCTTTGAGCGTGGAAGAGGTAGCGGAGAAGTACGTTGACGATATCAACGCACTCTATTACACTGCGGAAAAGGCAGAAGAACCGGACGAAAAGCCCGAGGAAAAGAAGAACCGCGACAAGCGTCGCGACAACCGTCGCAAGTTCGTTGCGGCTTGTAAGCTGTTCCACGAAATCATGGCAAGCGACCGTCCCGTTCCCACCAAAGAACAGAAGAAAGAGCTCCGTCCGCTTATCGACAAGCTTTGCCATAAGCACGTAACGGTAGACGATATCGTTGCTTCCATTTCGACCAACCTCGATTTGAAGTACGGTATCGGCACGATCGATAACATCGACCACCTCGGCAACCGCCGTGTGCGTTCGGTGGGCGAGCTGCTTCAAAACCAACTCCGCGTAGGTATCGCAAGACTGGAAAGATTGATCAAAGAAAGAATGGCGACGCAAGATCCCATGGAAATTACGCCGTCCGCGCTTATCAATATCCGTCCCGTATCGGCGGTTATCAGAGAATTCTTCGGTTCGTCCCAGCTGTCCCAGTTCATGGACCAGACGAACCCGATTGCAGAGCTTACGCATAAGCGTAAACTTTCCGCGCTCGGTCCCGGGGGCTTGAACCGCGACCGCGCTACTTTCGAAGTGCGTGACATTCACCATACCCATTACGGCCGTATGTGTCCTATCGAAACGCCCGAAGGTCAGAACATCGGTCTTATCACTTCCCTTGCTACGTTCGCGAAAGTGAACGAGTACGGCTTCATTATGAGCCCGTACAGAAGAGTGGACAAGGAAACGGGTATCGTTACGACGCAGGTAGACTACTTGACGGCGGACGAGGAAGATAAATATATCGTTGCACAGGCAAACGAACCGCTCGACGAAGAGGGTAAGTTTATCAACGAACGCGTAGGCTGCCGTCATCAGAACGATATTACGGAAATGCCCCGCGAAAAGATGGACTATATGGACGTTTCGCCCAAACAGCTCGTTTCGGTTGCGGCGGCACTGATTCCTTTCCTTGAAAACGACGATACCAACCGTGCCTTGATGGGTTCGAACATGCAACGTCAGGCTGTTCCTCTTTTGAAAACGGAATCGGCGATTGTTGCGACGGGTATCGAAGGCGACATTGCGAAATATTCGGGCGTTATCGTTACCGCGAAAGAAGCGGGCGTCGTCGTTAGCTGCGCTTCCAATATGATTAAAATTAAGCGCGACGATGAAAACGGCACGATCGACGAATACCCCTTAAAGAAATTCGAACGCTCCAACGCAGGTACTTGCTTAAATCAAAGACCTATCGTTTCCACGGGCGACAGAGTATTCAAGGGCGAAATCATCGCCGACGGTCCTTCGACCAACAACGGCGAGCTTGCGCTCGGTAAAAACATTCTCATTGGTTATATGGAATGGGAAGGCTACAACTACGAGGACGCTATCTTGCTTAGCGAAAAACTTGTGCAAGACGACGTATTTACTTCCATTCATATTGAAGAATACGAAACGGAAGCGAGAGATACCAAGCTCGGTCCTGAAGAAATCACGCGCGATATCCCCAACGTGGGCGACGACGCGCTGAAAGATTTGGACGAAGACGGTATTATCCGTATCGGTGCGGAAATCCAGAGCGGCGATATCCTCGTCGGTAAGGTTTCCCCGAAGGGCGAAGCGGAGCTCACGCCCGAAGAAAGATTGCTTCGCGCAATTTTCGGCGAGAAGTCGAGAGAAGTGCGCGACACCTCTTTGAAAGTACCCCACGGCGAGGGCGGCGTAGTCGTTGACGTCAAGGTATTCACGAGAGAAAACAAAGATGAATTAGAACCCGGCGTGAACAAGCTCGTGCGCGTATATATCGCGCAGAAGCGTAAGATCCAAGTCGGCGATAAGATGGCAGGCCGCCACGGTAACAAGGGCGTTATATCCCGCGTACTTTCGCAAGCGGATATGCCTTTCCTTGCAGACGGTACGCCTTTGCAAATCCTGCTCAACCCCCTCGGCGTTCCTTCGCGTATGAACATCGGTCAGGTTTTGGAAGTCCACCTCGGCTACGTATGTAAACAGCTCGGCTGGAAGATTGCAACCCCCGTATTCGACGGCGCAACGGAGAAAGACCTCGAAACGATGTTCAGAGAAAACAACCTGCTCAACCCCGACGGCAACGTTGACGGTAAGTTCCAGGTATTCGACGGTAGAACGGGCGAAGCGTTTGAAAACCGCGTTACGATCGGCGTTCAGTATATGATTAAGCTGATCCACCTCGTAGACGACAAGATTCACGCGCGTGCAATCGGTCCTTACAGCTTGGTAACGCAGCAGCCTCTCGGCGGTAAAGCGCAGTTCGGCGGTCAGCGTTTCGGTGAAATGGAAGTTTGGGCGCTCGAAGCTTACGGCGCGGCGCATATCCTGCAAGAAATCCTTACCGTAAAATCGGACGACGTGGTCGGCCGTGTCAAGACCTACGAATCCATCGTTCGCGGCGAGAATATCTCCGAACCCGGTATCCCCGAAGCGTTCAAGGTATTGCTGAAAGAATTGCAAAGCTTGGCGCTCGACGTAAAAGTGCTTACCGAATCGGGCGACGAGCTCGTTATTCGTGAATTTGAGGACGAAGACGACGCTATCGACAACGCGGCGAAGGAAAGAGAAATTGCCAAGACGGAAGAACTTGAAGAAATCGACTTCGGTGTGGATGAAGACGAAGAAGAGGACGACGAATTCGACGTTGGTAACCTCTTCGAAGAAGAAGGCGACGACGAAGACGGCTTTGAAAGCGGCGACGACGAAACGTTTGAGGACGATTTGGACGACGACGATTTCGGCTTTGACAAACTGTTCGACGACGGTTTTGAGGACGAGGAGTAAGGAGAAAAGACTATGTACGAATTAAACGATTTCAATTCTATTCAAATTAGCATTGCTTCTCCCGAGAAAGTTAGAGAATGGTCTTACGGTGAGGTTACCAAACCCGAGACCATCAATTACCGTACCCAAAAGCCCGAAAAAGACGGTCTTTTCTGCGAAAAGATTTTCGGGCCGATGAAAGACTGGGAAGTCGGAGGCCAAGCGGTCTTAGGAAGACAAATGTATGAAACAACTCCTTGGCTCACAGAACGACATGGCT
>JAZNDR010000087.1:0-61309 GCA_045588185.1 Candidatus Scatosoma sp.
TTTTACGCCGAAAGTACTTGCAGAGAACTGCCGGGAGGATAGGTAATCGCCGCTTTCCAAAAAAGAACAAGCATCTAAACGATGCTTGTTTCTTTTTTTAGGAAAGCGGCGATTCTCCGCCGTAAATCCCTTGTTCATAACTGAATAGGGGGTTCGTTAATTTGTAAAGGTGTAACCGCCGTAGGTAAGATAACTTTCGTCGTCACTAAGCCATAAATAATAGTCCATACCGCTGGGCATATATTTTGTTTTCCCGTTCCGCTTTTCTCCACAGTCGTACATATACCCCTCTTTTTCGATTTCTCCGTATATACTGACGGCAATCATTCCCATATCGCAGTAAGCGTCAATATCGTTGCCTGTATATTTATAATAGGGCGTGTGCCCACTGAAATCAAGCTCAAAAGTGCCTTGAAAAGTGTTGCTTGCATACGATTGCTCCAAAGTATATTTCTTACTACTTGAAAAGAAACAGCCTGTAAATATACTTGTTGTTAGCAACGCTAAAACAACAGTAAATAAGTAAAATTTCGTTTTACGCTTCATCTGTAAAACCTCCGTATATTTGATACGCAAATTATATCACACCGTTTGGTGTGAAGTCAAGTATTTTACACCGTTTGGTGTAAAATAATAATATGGAAAATAAATATATGATAGCGTTGGCGCAAAATTTAAAATCTTTAATAGGAACGATGACGATAACGGAGTTTTCGAAAAAGGTGGGGATACCGCAACAGACGATTTCCCGATATTTATTGTGCCAAAGGGAGATTACCTTAGAAAACCTCGTTAAAATAGCCGATTATTTTAACGAAGAGATAGATTATTTAATCGGGCGTAAAGACTGTTAAGGAAAAAGTATAATTGCATTTGTTGACAAATGCAATTGTAATAGTATATAATAAAAGTATATTTTTCACGAGGGATAAAATTATGGAAAAAGTAAAAGTTATTTCTTGGGTAAAGCGTAGCGTTGTGTATTTGCTTGGGCTTTTTTGTATTGCAATCGGAATAAATATTTCCATAAAAAGCAATCTCGGCGTGTCCGCCGTTACCTCTATTCCGTACGTACTTGCGCAAAAATTCCCCGTGCTTACCGTCGGGAACTGGACGACTATCGTTTATTGCGGGTTCGTACTGATTCAGCTGGCACTGCTTGGGAAGGACTTTAAATGGTATTATCTCTTTCAGTTCGCTGTGGCAACGCTGTTCGGGTTCTTGGTGGACGGTGCGGCGCTTTTACTCGGACTTTTCCTGCCGTCGGTATCCTTGTATTTACTTCGAATTTTATACGTGCTTATCAGTATCGTGTTTATTGCCTTTGGTATTATGCTCTATTTAGAAGCGAATATTATGAGTATGCCTGCCGAGGGGGTAAACGTAGCGATGTCTAAACGCTTTAAATTGCCCGTTTCCACTTGTAAAATTATTTTCGACGTATTTATCGTGGCGGTGGCAATCGTGCTGTCCTTGGCGTTTTTCAAAACGCTTTTGGGTGTTCGGGAAGGAACGGTCATCATCGCCGTGCTTGCAGGGTTCGTCATGAAACCGATTGCAAAATTCTGTAAGCAACCTATCCATAACTGGCTGTACGGCAAAGAAAAACAAGAAAAAACTGAATAATAATATCCATGGAGCGCGAATTTCATTCGCGCTCCGTTTACCGTTATTTTACGCGCGCGCATATAATAAGAATGGGGCATACCCGTTACTTTAACGAAATACGGAGGAAAATCTGATGCACGCGTGGATAACCGTACTTGGTATTGTTTTCACTTTTTTAACGACGGCGCTTGGCGCGGCGGTCGTTTTCTTGTTCAAAGGGGAGATTTCCCCAAAAATCAACGCCGTCTTTCTCGGCTTCGCTTCGGGCGTTATGCTCGCGGCTTCGGTGTGGTCATTATTACTTCCCTCGCTCACGCAAGCGGAAAGCTACTTCGGTAAGCTTTCCCTGCTCCCTGTAACGCTTGGATTTCTCTTGGGCGGAGCATTTCTCGTTGCTTTGGATAAATGCACTGTTAAGCTCCGCGGAGGAACGCAAAACAATAAATCGCGTCGTTTGTTTTTGGCGGTTACTTTGCATAATATTCCCGAGGGACTTGCGGTGGGATTTGCGTTCGGCGGGGCGACGCAAATTGGTACGACGGCGGCTTTTTTATCAGCATTGGGGCTCGCTATCGGCATAGCAATACAAAACTTCCCCGAGGGTGCGGCAGTGGCATTGCCGATGAAAAACGTATTTAAAAACAATAAAAAAGCCTTTTTATGGGGTGCGGGAAGCGGGCTCGTTGAACCGATATTTTCTTGTGTAGGGTTCTTGCTCGCAGCATCCTTGAAGAAATTGCAGCCTTGGCTTTTGGCGTTTTCCGCCGGTACGATGGTGTTTGTAACCGCACACGACCTCATTCCCGATTCCCGCACTTCCGAAGATAGTAAAGCGGGCGCGTGGGGACTTATGTTCGGATTCGTCTTGATGATGGCTTTGGACGTAGCGTTGGGTTAAAAATTGGACATTTTGGACACTTTCTTGCTTGGAAAGTATTGTTTATATGAAAAAGTTAGAAATACGAAGAAAAAATTGAAAAATAGGATTGACAAACCTTACTTTCTGTGATAAAATAATATTATAGAAATAATGCAGGAGTACGGCACGGTGAAAAAATTGCTCGTTTTCTTGTTATGCGTAATGACAAGCGTGCTCTTTTTCGTGGCTTGTACTTCGGGTGCGCCGAGCAGTGGAATCGAAT
The DNA here is from genome assembly GCA_045588185.1 of Candidatus Scatosoma sp. Lineage (GTDB taxonomy): Bacteria > Bacillota > Clostridia > Christensenellales > Borkfalkiaceae > Scatosoma. The sequence goes on from JAZNDR010000087.1 coordinate 2,751, forward strand.
ATTCGATGAGCGATCGGGGAGATACCGACGCCGAAGCGTTTGATACGGGCGGTTCAAGCGAAATTATCGCAGGCGATACCGCCACAGAAAGCGAAAGCGCCGTAGTAACGGACAGCGAAAGTTCGAGTGAAGTCTTTGAGAGTGAGTCGGACGAGGTAAGCGAATCGGAAAGTGAAGATATTGATTCTTCCGATACCGCCGAAGATACGGATAGCGACAGCAGTTCCGATACCTTAAGCGAGGATAGCAGTACGGACGGAGAAATTATCGACGACGACTCGAAGTGGACTCCCAACTATTAAAACGAATAATATAAGGAAGTAAGGAGGAATATAAAAATGAAGAAGGAATATTTAAAGCCTGAGGCGGATATCACGGAGTGGAATGAAGAGGACGTTTTACGTACTTCTGGCACTTCCGTAGATGAAGATGATGTCAACAATGATGGTAATTGGACGCCGAACTATTAAGGAGTAAAAGAACAAGTTGAAAAGGTTTTTTATACTCGTATTGAGCATTTTATGCGTTTTTACGCTGTTCGTTGGTTGTAATTTTACGATGTCCGTCGGATGTAACGGCGAGGATTCATCGAGCGAAAAAACAAACGAGCAACCGAGCGGAAACCAAAACGCGGAGGACGACGCTGGTTGGACGCCGAACTATTAACGAAAGTAAGACCCTTTTCGGGATAGCCGAGAAGGGTCTTGTTTTACCGTCGGCGGTTTTGGGCATACTTATTTATGGAAATAAGGAGAAGAAATATGCAAGATTGTATTATTATCGGCAGTGGACCGGCGGGCGTATCCGCCGCGCTTACCTTGCGCGCAAACGGTAAAAACTTTTTATTGCTCGGACAAGCAGGGTTGAGCGAAAAGGTATCGAAAGCCGAGCGTATCCGAAACTATGCGGGGCTTTCTAATATCACGGGAAAAGCCTTTTGCGAGGCATTACAAAATCAGCTTAAAGAAGCGGAAATTCCCGTGACGGAAGAAAGAGCGATGGGCGTGTACGCGTTGAACGGCAAATTCGGCGTGGCAACGCAAGAGGGAAGCTATTACGAAAGCCGAACCGTTATCCTTGCTTGCGGGGTGGAATCGGTAAAAACGGTCGAGGGCGAAACGGAATTCGTCGGGCGCGGAGTAAGCTATTGCGCTACCTGCGACGGGTTTTTATATAAGGATAAGACAATTGCGGTGCTTTGCACAAGTAAGCGGTTGGAACACGAGATAACGCACCTTGCCGATTTTGCAAAACAAGTATACCTGATAGCGATGTATAAAGACGTCGCTGTTAATAAGGAAAATATAACGGTTATCCGTAAAATGCCCGTAAAAATCACGGGTAAAACACGCGTGGAAAAAGTGCTGTTTCCAGTGCCGCCCGCCGAGGGGTTGGATAAAGAACTGTCCGTAGACGGCGTGTTTGCACTTCGGGAAAGCGTTTCCCCTGCTACGCTCGTGAGCGGTTTGGAAACGGCGGACGGGCATATTTGCGTGGCACGGGATATGCAAACGAATCTTGTCGGTTGCTTCGCTGCGGGCGATTGCACAGGCAGACCGTACCAATATGCAAAGGCGGTCGGCGAAGGTAACGTGGCGGCACATTCGGTAACAGCTTATTTGGCAAAGGAGTAAAAGGGGAAAATGGCAGAGCGCGAGCGGGTAATTTTACATTCCGATTTGAATAATTTTTTTGCTTCCGTTGAAATCGCGCTCGACCCTACGCTCGGCGGAAAACCGCTTATCGTGTGCGGGGACCCGAAAGAACGGCACGGAATCGTGCTTGCAAAAAATGAGGAAGCGAAAAAGTACGGTATAAAAACGGCGGAAACGGTGTATTCCGCATTAAAGAAATGCCCGCAGGTACAGATGGTCGGCTCGCATTTTCACGAATATAAACGCTATTCGAATGCAGTAAAAGAGATTTACGGTCGGTATACGGAAAAGATAGAGGAGTGCAGTATCGACGAATGCGCGTTGGATATGACGGAAAGCACGGCGTTGTTCGGAAACGGCGAACAGATTGCGGAACGGATACGCCAAGAGGTAAAGAGCGAATTAGGACTCACCGTATCTATCGGCGTAAGCTTTAATAAGGTTTTTGCGAAGCTCGCTTCCGAATTAAAAAAGCCTGATGCGGTGACGGTATTATCCAAAGAGAATTTCAAGGCTATCATATATCCTCTGCCTGTCAACGAGCTGTGGATGGTAGGCGGTGCGACGGCACAAGCGTTGGCAAAAATCGGCGTGCGCACAATCGGTCAGCTTGCGGAGGCGGACGAGTTGCTTTTAACCCGTGTTTTGGGGAAACGGGGCAGGCAGGTACGCGTTTACGCACGCGGCGAGGACGTCGAACCCGTCAAATGGGAAAAGAAAAAGGAAGATTTGAAGTCAATCGGAAATTCGGCAACGCTGCCTAAGGATATCACGGATAAGGAAGAAGTCAAGCGTTGGTTTTACGTGCTTTCGGAAAGTGTGTCGGCAAGGCAACGGGCGGCGGACGTAGGACGGGCGAATACCGTACATATCGTCGTCAGGAACGAAAAAATGGAAGATTTTACTTGGCAAACGAAAGTACTGCCGACCGCGCTTTGCGGGGATATAGCCCAAACGGCTTTTGCCTTATTTTGTAAAAATTGTCCCGTCGGAACGCGCGTTCGAATGTTAGGCGTAACCGTTTCAGGGTTCGATTATCACGTGGAACAGCTTTCTCTTGACGATGCGCTTGCGGGAGAAGCGGGCAAAGCGAGCTATGAAAAGAAAGAACGGGCAGAGAACGCCGTGGCGAAGTTGCGGGAAAAATACGGTTACGCGACCTTGCAACGGGGCGTGGTGTTCGGCGACGAAAAGCTGGGCGGACTGGATATCCGCGGTAAAAAAGAGGAAACTTCTCCCAATCCCAAAAAGAGCGAATAAAAAAGAAAAACCCGCAGATACTGTTTCTATCGGCGGGGGAAGCAAAATTCTTACGCTTGAATATAACGAAGGGCTATCCAAAAGTCGGTGGATTTTTGAATAGTCCTTCAACTGTTTTTTGGGGAAGGGGATTTTAAAGCAAAATAAAAAACTGCGCGATCCTTTTTTGCCGAAATTTACCGAAGCGGAAACGCCGCAGGTGACTCCTTCAAAGCTACCTTATGGCACACGCAAACATCCGTTTAGTGCTGCTACGTTCCCGTCCTGACACGGTTCGCGGCATTGCGTTGCATAAGACCTTGCTATCAACGTTCCTTACGGCGCGCGGCCTTCCATAAACTTCGTCGAGAAAGGCGTTCGGCTCTGATATAGCGGATTTCAGATACAGGGTGCCGCTAACTCCCCGCCTACGCGCAGCCTATATATTATACCGCATTTTGCGTTGGAATGCAACCGTTTTTTAAAGCTTTTTTTAGAGATTGCTTGTCGGAAAAAGAAGATTTTGTCAAAAACCGTTTTTCTCACGCGTATTTCACGGGGAATGCGTTGACAAATCCGCCGCGAAGGGGTATAATATAAAAGTACGAAAAGGAGAATTTTACCATGTCAACGAATTGTTCACACGATTGTTCGAGCTGTGGAAAAGACTGCTCGTCCAGGAAACAAGAAAGTATGTTAAAAAAACCGCATAAAAAATCGTCGGTAAAAAAAGTAATCGGCATCGTCAGCGGTAAAGGGGGAGTGGGTAAATCGCTTACCACTTCGCTCCTTGCCTCTTACGCGCACAAGCAAGGTAAGTCGGTCGGAATTATGGACGCCGATATCACGGGTCCGTCCATTCCGCATATGTTCGGCGTTAAAGACCGCGTTACGGGCAGTGAAGCGGGGATAGACACCGTGCTCAGCCCCTCGGGTATGCAGTTAATGTCCATGAATTTACTGCTTGACGACGAAACCACGCCCGTCGTATGGCGCGGTATGGTGATTTCCGGCACGGTCATGCAGTTTTGGACGGACGTTATTTGGAAAGACGTCGATTTACTGTTTATTGATATGCCCCCCGGAACGGGCGACGTGCCTCTTACCGTATTCCAGAGTATTCCTATCGCGGGTATCGTAATCGTTACCACTCCGCAAGACCTTGTCAAAATGGTCGTGGAAAAAGCGGTGAATATGGCGAATATGATGAATATTCCCGTGCTGGGTTTGGTGGAGAATATGAGTTACCTTACCTGTCCCGATTGCGGCAAGAAAATGGAAATCTTCGGCGCAAGCAAAGCAAAGGCAATCGCCGCAGAATACGGGATTCCTGCTGTGGCGCGTATGCCGCTCGATCCGAATATCTCGAAGCTTGCGGACGCGGGCAGAATAGAGGATTACGAAACGGACGGCTTGCAGGAAGTATTCGCGCAAATAGAAAAAGCGGAAGCAAGGCAGGTAGAATAAACCACAAAAGACACGGGCGGATAAACGATGGGTTATGCGTTGGAGAAAAGAATCATAGACCAAAAAGTAAAAACGGCAAAAACGGCGGTTGTGCTTGCCGTTGCGCTGTTATGCTGTGCGGGCTTGATTTTTTCCGCTTATTATCCGCCTGATAGTTGGAAATATTATTTCCAGCTTCCTCAAACGGGTGTAAGAGCTGATGGCGAATTGCGAATGCACTTCCTTGACGTGGGGCAGGGCGATGCAACCATTATAGAATTGCCCGACGGCAAAACTATGCTCATCGACGGCGGGAACGGAGAAACGAGCACCGCCGACACAGTGCTTCGCTATCTCAACGCTTTAAAAATAGACGAGCTTGATTACCTACTCGTTACGCACGCCGATTCCGATCATTGCGGATCGCTCGATACCGTGTTGAAATATAAGAGCGTAAAACAGGCGTTCGTACCCAACGCGGAAGAAACGGTCAACGCTGAATACGCAAGTTTTTATTCGGCACTGTTAGACGTGGGTTGCGAAATCATATACGCGGACAACAGTATCCGTTTAAGCGTTTACGCGGGTGAGTATCAATATAAGCTCTGTTTTCTTTCTCCGTCGGCATACGGTGCAGAGGAGAAAATTCCCGAGGAAGAAAGTAACGAAAATTCCGCAGTCGTTTGGCTGGATTATCACGGCGTGAGCACGCTGTTTACGGGCGACGCGCCAAAATCGACGGAAGAAAAATTACAGTTCAACGACGGGATAGGGCTGTTTGACAATATGGAAGTGGAATTAGACAGCACGGAAATATTGAAGGTGGCGCACCACGGCAGTGCGGATTCGACGGGTGCGGAATTTCTTGGTTATCTGCACGCGCAAACGGCGGTAATATCCTGCGGTGTAGATAATCCGTACGGACACCCGATGTCGGAAACGCTGAACGCACTTACCGCAAACGGCACGGATATTTACCGTACCGACCAACACGGCGGTATTATCGTTAGCATACCCAAGGAAGAAAATAAATGGACGGTGCAAACTTACGGGAAAACGTAAAAAGTTTTCACAAAACAATACGTAATTTCACGAAATTTTCATTGTAATATAAGGAAATTTTTGTTATAATAATAAAGCAAATTACCCGTCGCTTGACGGGCACACGAAGGGCGTATGGAAGCAATCAAATTTGAAAAAGTACATTTTTCCTACCGTAGCGAGGAAGAGGAATCGGAAAACGACGTGTTCGGTTTCGATTCTGCTTTTGCGCTCAGCGGTATTGATTTTTCCGTGCGAGAAGGCGAATTTGTCGCCGTGCTGGGGCATAACGGAAGCGGTAAATCCACGCTTGCACGTTTAACGAACGGCTTGCTCCGTCCTGCTTCGGGCAATATTTCCGTGCTCGGTATGGACGCGAGCGATGAGAAAAATCTATTCGAGATACGCAAAAACGTGGGAATCGTTTTCCAAAACCCCGACAACCAAACGGTCGCTTCTATCGTAGAGGACGACGTGGCGTTCGGACCTGAAAATATCGGCGTACCCCGCGAGGAAATCGGTCGGCGAATTGAATTTGCGTTAAATGCCGTGGGTATGAGCGAGTACCGTCATTCCACGACCACCCGACTTTCCGGCGGTCAAAAACAGCGTATCGCTATTGCAGGCGTGTTGGCGTTAAAGCCCCGCGTTATGATTTTAGATGAATCGACGGCGATGCTCGATCCGCGCGGCAGAAAAGAAGTAATGGACGTGGTGTTGAAGCTGAACAAAGAGGAAAACATCACGGTACTTTTGATTACCCATTTCCCCGAGGAAGCGTTACTTGCCGACCGTGCTATCGTAATGAATAAAGGGAAAATCGTGATGGAAGGCAAGCCCGAAGAGGTGCTCACGCGCGAGGATGAATTGCAGGAATGCGGTCTTACGCTTCCCCGCCAAATAGCGATTTGTAAGCAATTAAATAGGCTCGGTATCGCGGTATCGCCTACTTTCGACATGGAAAAATTGGCGGACGGAATTGCAACGGCGTTGCAAAACAAGGGGGCAGGTACGCGTTCAACCGCTTTTGATAAACAGGATAAGCCCGTAATAACGGCAACCGACGAGGACGGAAAAATTACGGCGCGTAACCTCTCTTTTACCTATAATCCGAGATCGCCGTTTGCTACGCACGCATTAAACGGCGTGGATTTAACGGTAAACACAGGCGAATTTTTCGGTATTATCGGACATACGGGCAGTGGCAAATCTACTTTCGTTCAGCACTTGAACGCGCTTTTGAAATTGCCCACAGCAGAAAAGAAATATAAACCCAAAAAACGCAAAAAGAACGAGCCTGTTTTGCCTCAACCGACCTTGACGGTCGGCGGGTACGACCTTACCGATAAAACCACCGATTTTAGAGCCTTGCGAAAAGACGTGGGTATGGTGTTCCAATACCCCGAATATCAGCTTTTTGCCGAAACGGTATTCGAGGACGTTGCGTTCGGGTTAAAAAATTTCCGTCCCGATATGACGGAAGAAGAAACGCTTTGCGCCGTGCGCGAGGCAATTGAAACGGTCGGGCTTGATTTTGACGCCGTCAAAAACGGATCTCCGTTCGAGCTTTCGGGCGGTCAGCGCCGTCGCGTGGCGATTGCGGGCGTTATCGTAACCAAACCGAAAATTCTCGTGTTGGACGAACCTGCCGCAGGGTTAGATCCGCTCGGCAAACAAGAAATTATGCGCTTGCTTCATAAAATTCACGCCGATTGGTGTAAAACGGTTATCGTCGTATCGCACGATATGGACGAGATTGCGGAAAATTGCACGGGCGCGGCGATTTTTTCAGACGGTAAGATACTCGCTTGCGGTACGCCGAAAGCATTGTTTTCCGACCGTACGCTTGCGGATAACGCAGGCTTGGATATTGAGTTTACGGCAAAGCTTGCCGAACGGTTGCGCGCGCGTGATGTGCAAATAGATTGCGACCTTACCACGGCGGACTTCTTGCGCAAGGTGGCGGAAGGGGGGGACGAAAATGCGTGACGTTTCTTTCGGTCAATATTATCCCGCGCAATCCTTCGTGCATAAATGCGACCCGCGTACAAAACTGCTCTTCCTCATCGCTTATATCGTTGCGATATTTTTAGCAAAGAATTTTTACGCGCTCGGCGGGTGCGCGCTCGTGTTTTTCGTGATAGCGGCGTTTTCGGGCGTCCCCTTTAAAAGCCTGTTGCGCTCGGTCAAAGGCGTGTTGTTTTTGCTGTTTTTTACAGCGGTGCTGAATTTGTTTTTCTATTCGGGCGAAACGGTGCTTTGGTCGTGGAAATTTATCACGATTACAAAAGAAGCAATCTTCTTCACTCTGTTTTTGGCAGTGCGCTTGTTTTTGTTGGTGTTGAGTTCGGCAGTGCTCACGCTTACCACCACCCCCGTCGCACTTACCGACGGTATCGAAAGCTTGCTTAAACCCTTGAAATATATCCGATTCCCCGTGCATGAGCTTGCGCTTATTATGTCGATTGCCTTGCGGTTTATTCCTATTTTAACGGACGAAACGGGGCGCATTATGAACGCACAAAAGGCGCGCGGAGCGGACTTTGAAACGGGTGGTTTGATAAAACGGATAAAGGCGATCGTGCCTATCTTGATACCGCTCCTTATCAGTGCGTTCCGCCGTGCGGACGAGCTTGGCGACGCGATGGACGCGAGGTGCTATTCGGGCAGTAAAACCCGTACGAAATATAAAAAATTACGGTTTGGTTGGCGGGATATTGAATCGGCGGTATTGCTTCTTCTCTTGCTTGCGGGCGTAATTTTGTTGCGGGTATTCACCGCGCCCGTTATTTGAGGAAACGCCTATGCGATACGTTTTAAAAATAGCATACGACGGCACGGCTTATGCGGGCTGGCAATGTCAAAAAAATGCCGTCACCGTTCAAGAAACGATAGAACAGGCAATCGCTTCCGCACTCGGTATCACTTTGCGTATAACGGGTAGCGGGCGAACGGACGCGGGCGTGCACGCGGCGGGGCAGACCTGCCATTTCGACGCAGACGGCATTACCGTTCCGCCTGAAAAAATTCCCGATTGCTTAAACCGTTTCCTGCCCGCTGATATTCGTGTTTTAGAGGGGTTTGGAACGGACGAAAGCTTCGATTGCAATCGCAGTGCGAAACGCAAAACCTATTGCTATTCCCTTTACGCTTCCGCACGAGAAATGCCCTTGCTCGAACGCTACGCCGTGCGCGTGGAATCCGCGCCTGCGCTTGATAAGTTACGAAAAACGGCAAAGCTATTCGAGGGCGAACACGATTTCAAAGCCTTTTGCGCGTCGGGCTCTTCCGTCAAAACGACGGTGCGGACGGTGTACGAAGTTCGCGTGGAAGAGGAAAGTTCTTACGGCTTGCGTTTCATAAAAATTTTCGTGACGGGTAACGGATTTTTATATAATATGGTGCGCACGATGGCGGGCGAGCTTCTCGACCTTGCAAGCGGAAAGCACACGAGGGAAAGTCTTGCGCTCGCCTTTGAAACGGGTAAGCGGGAATTGCTCGGTAAAACGATGCCCGCAAAGGGCTTGACCTTATTAGAAGTAAATTACGAAAAGGAAAAATAATTTATGGAACTTTACAGTTTATATCAAGAAGTCGTAGTCGGCGTCGCCTTTTTCAACGGCGACTCGTTCACGACTCGCCTTATCAGCCTACTTTCCGCTTTTGGCGTGTGGCTGGGGCTGTTTATATTGCAGGGCTTTGCGTTGCGCGCAATGGCGAAAAAGCGTGGGATTAAAAACCTCGCGCTTGCGTTTATCCCGTTTGCGAATATCCTGCTCATCGGCAAAATCGCGGGGGATTGTAATATCTTCGGTCAAAAGGTAAAACGCGCGGGATTGTATACCATGCTCGCGCAAATCGTATTTACTTTGTTATACGGACTGATGACGGCTGCGGAACTGTATTTATACGCCGCGCACGGCGCACCCTCGCGTATCCAAGTAACCGAATTACATTACATCTACGACTGGCAGGGCTTGACGGGCTTTTCTTACGTCGCGCAAAAATTTATCGACGTCGGCTCGCTGATAGGCGGAATTGTACAACTCATTTATACGATATTGACGTTCGTACTCGTGATGGGTGTTTATAAAAGATACGCCCCGAGAAAAATTATGCTGTTGTCCATTCTCGAATTATTCCTTCCCGGGACTCGCTTTATCGCCTTTTTCGTATTAAGAAACCGCGAGCCGTTCGATTACGAGGGGTATATGCGCGCCCGCCACGAGGCGTATATGCGCCAATATCATCAGCAGTACGGCAACCCTTACGGTAACCCTTATGCGAATCCGTATAACCGTAATCCCTATCAAGGCACACCGCAACAACAACCGCCAGAGCCGCCCGAAGACCCGTTTGGAGAATTTGCGTCGAACGGGAAATCAAGCGGAAAAACGGACGCGGAAACGGACAATGAAAATTCGAACGGACCCGACGAGTTTTTTAACTGAAAACAGAATGAGAAAAATAGGACGGAAAATAAGGAAAACTTATATTTCCGTCTTTTTTTGTGCAAAAAACGCGCCCAAACGGTTTACAGCATGCCCGCCGCTGTGGTATAATATAAGTGTACGTTATAAGTAAACGAGGAGAATAGGCGTATGATGGAAGAAAATATTTCAGCAATAGCAACCCCCGCGGGACGGGGTGGCGTAGCGATTGTCCGCGTGAGCGGAAAATCGGCGTTACAGCTTGCGGAAAAAATGTTTACGCCTACGGGGAAAACGCCCGTTTCCGCGTTCGAGCCCTACCGTATGTATACGGGTAAAATCGACGGCGGGAACTTTTCCGACTTCGGTCTTTGCGTATATTTCAAAGCCCCTGCCAGTTACACAGGCGAGGATATCGTGGAATTTCACTGCCACGGCGGGGAGAATCTCGCACGCGGTATTTTGAAACAAACTTTCCGCTACGGCGCACGGAGCGCGGGTAAGGGCGAATTTACCAAACGCGCCTTTTTAAACGGAAAATTATCGCTTGCTTCCGCCGAGGGTGTTGCGGATATGATCAACGGCGAGTCGGAAGCGGAAGTTAAGGCAGGTTACCTTTTATATAGCGAAAAATTGACGAACGAGGCAAGAGCTTTGCAGAGCGAACTCAAAACCCTGCTCGCAGGAATCGACGTTTCCGTTGATTACCCCGAAGAGGATATTGAGGAACAGCATATCGAGGAGCTCCGTATCTCTCTCATAAACTTAAAAGAAAAGCTGACGAAGCTCACGGATACTTACGAAACGGGCAAGAAAATCAAATCGGGCGTAACGGTGGCGATTTGCGGAAAACCGAACACGGGAAAAAGCTCGTTGCTCAATAGATTGCTCGGCTACGATAAAGCTATCGTTTCGGATATCGCGGGTACGACTCGTGACGCGGTAGAGGGAACGATTGAAATTGAGGGCAGAAAATTCAACCTTTACGACACGGCGGGCGTGCGGGAGTGCGCGGATAAAATAGAAAATATCGGCATTGAACGCGCGGAAGCAATTATTCGTTCGGCAGACGTCGCGGTGTTCGTGGCAGACCTCGTTCGGGGGGTAGACGAAGAGGACGCACGCGTATTGGAAATGCTGAAAGGCAAACCGCTTATCAAGGTATTCAATAAAGCGGATATAAGCTCCGATGACACGGAAACGGACGCAGACGTTCATACCTCCGCCGTTACGGGCGAGGGAATATGCAAATTAAAAGAGCTGTTATACGAAAAGAACTTCGGCGATCGGGGCGAGGACGCGGCTTTCTTGATTGAAGAACGGCATTTCGACGCACTCATGAGAAGCAAAACTTCCCTCGCGCTTGCGATAGAGGCTTGCGGTATGCAACCGCTCGATTTAATCGGTATCGACGTGAAAGCGGCTTGGGACGCGCTCGGCGAAATCACGGGCGAAACGGCGACGGAAGCTATCATTGAGGAGATATTTTCTAAATTCTGCGTAGGGAAATAATAACGAACAAAAGATAAGGGATAGGAATATACGCTATGGTAAATTTGGATTTGTACAGAGTATTTTATACAGTCGCAAAATGCGGCAGTCTGACGAGGGCGGCGGAAGAGCTGTTTATTTCACAGCCCGCCGTTTCGCGTTCGATAAAGCAACTCGAAACCCAGCTCGGCGTTTCGCTGTTTACCCGAACACACCGCGGTATGCAGCTTTCCGCACAGGGCGGAAAAATGATATTCGACGAAGTGGAACGCGCACTGAACCTTTTAGAGGAAGCGGAAAACCGTATCTCGGAAATGAAGACTTCCGCCACGGGCACGATTCGTATCGGTGCAAGCGATACCATTTTCGAATATTTCCTCGCTGATAAAATCGTCGCTTTCCACGAGCGTTTTCCCGCCGTTAAAATCGACCTGCTCGCCGATTTCACGCCTGACACTATCGAGAAATTGAAAGCGGATAAATGCGACGTGGCGTTCGTGAATTTACCCATATCTCCCGACCCCGAATTAAAACTCTACGGCAACTGTATGCGCCTTAACGATATTTTTATTACGGGAAACAAATTTTCCGAGCTTTCCAAAGGCACAGTTCCGCTTGCACAGTTAAAGAAATATCCGCTGATTTTAATGGATAAAAACACAGTCGCACGCCGTTCGTTGGATAACTTTTTCAATTCCTTGGGCGTTGCCCTGCCCCCGTCTATCGAGGTGGGGAGCTGGGATCTTATGAAACGGCTGGTAACGCACGGCATGGGTATCGGCGTAATCCCCAAAGAATACGTTACCGAGCAATTATCGGACGAAACGCTGTTCGAGGTGCGCACGGATATACCGCTTCCCGCCCGTTCAGTGGGAATGTTACTGCCCCGCCACGCGCCTATTTCTTACGCGTTGCACTGTTTCATCGACGGCTTCCGTCAATAATCATCAAAGGGAAATTATATGGCAAACCCCAACTCGCTTATTAGAAATTTTTGTATCATCGCACACATTGACCACGGTAAAAGCACCCTTGCCGATCGCTTGATCGAACGCACGGGTCAGGTTTCCACACGCGATATGGAAGAACAGTTGCTTGATAGTATGGACATTGAGCGCGAGCGCGGTATTACCATCAAGCTCACGCCCGTTAGAATGTACTATACCGCCAAGGACGGTCAGGAATATATCTTTAACCTAATAGACACTCCCGGCCACGTAGACTTTACTTACGAGGTTAGTCGCTCGCTCGCGGCGTGCGAAGGCGCTATTTTGGTTGTAGACGCCACGCAGGGCGTGGAAGCGCAAACGCTTGCCAACGTATACCTTGCCTTGGAAAACAATTTGGAAATTTTGCCCGTTATCAATAAGATAGACCTGCCTAGCGCAAGAATAGAGGACGTAAAAAAGGAAATCGAGGAAGTAATCGGCTTGGACGCGGACGGCGTACCCTGCGTTTCCGCGAAAGAGGGCACGAACATCGGCGACCTGTTAGAAGCGATAGCGCAGAGCTTTCCCCCGCCTGAGGGCGACACCGAAGCTCCGCTTAAAGCCCTTATTTTCGATAGCTATTACGATAACTATAAAGGGGTTATTTTATTCGTCCGAGTTAAGGACGGCGAGGTAAAGGTCGGAGATAAAATCAGAGCGTTTTTATCGAGCACCGTTTACGACGTAACGGAAGTGGGCGTGTTTGCGCCCAACCTCTTCCCGAAAGATAAATTGAGCGCAGGCGAGGTAGGATATATCGCCGCTTCCATCAAATCTATTCAAGACGTCGCGGTGGGCGACACGGTCGTTTCCGCAACCAACCCCGCCAAAGAACCGCTCCCCGGTTATAAAAAAGTCCAACCTGTCGTATTTTGCGGTATCTATCCCCTGGACGGCAGTAAATTCAACGACTTAAAAGAGGCTATCCTCAAATTACAGCTCAACGACGCGTCGCTCATTTTTGAGCCCGATAACTCGGTCGCGCTCGGCTTTGGCTTCCGTTGTGGGTTCTTGGGACTTTTGCATATGGAAATCATACAAGAGCGTATTGAACGGGAATTTAATTTGGACATTATCACCACCGCGCCAAGCGTTAGCTATCTCGTGCATAAAACGAACGGAGAAGAATTTTTCGTTGATAACCCTTCGCATTTGCCCGAGGCGTCCGACATTGAATATATGGAAGAACCTATCGTTAAAGCGGAAGTATACACCCCGCCCGATTATATGGGCCCGATTATGGACCTTTGCAAGGAAAAGCGGGGCGTGTTTAAAAATATGACCTATATCGACGAGCGGAGAGTAAAGCTCGAATATACGCTTCCGCTCAACGAAATCGTTTACGATTTCTTCGACGGCTTAAAATCCCGCACGAAAGGGTATGCGAGTTTCGATTACGAGCTTGCGGGTTATCAGCGTTCCAAGCTTGTGAAGCTGGATATCCTGCTCAACGGCGAGCTTTGCGACGCGCTGTCCATTATCGTATTCGAGGACAGAGCGTACGAACGGGGCAGAACGCTTTGCGAAAATTTAAAAGACGCCATTCCCCGTCAATTGTTTGAAATCCCCGTACAGGCGGCGGTGGGCGGAAAAATCATTGCCCGCGAAACGGTAAAAGCGGTCAGAAAAGACGTGCTTGCCAAGTGCTACGGCGGTGATATTACGCGAAAACGCAAATTGCTTGAAAAGCAGAAAGAGGGCAAAAAGCGTATGCGTAAAATGGGCTCGGTCGAAGTGCCCAGCGAAGTATTTATGGAAATACTCAAAACGAATAAGGACTAAAAGGATAGGGGCAGGTACGCGTTCAATCGCTTTTTACCGCTCCGCAAAGGAAAACATATGGCAGGAATTTATATCCACGTTCCCTTTTGCAGACATAAATGCAGCTATTGCGATTTCGTTTCGTTTCCCGATAAAATCGACTACGCGGAAGCGTATATGGCATGCCTGTATAAAGAGCTCAAAATGCGTGGGGACGAGCTGAAAAATTACGAATTTGACACCGTTTATTTCGGCGGCGGTACGCCCTCGTATATCCCGCCCAAGCTCATTTTGGGCGCGATGAATCAAATCCGTAAATGCTTCCGTTTGACGAAAAACGCGGAAATCACCTTGGAACTCAACCCCGGCACGATCGGCGAAAGTAAAGTGCAAACTTACTTACAGGCAGGTATTAACCGCTTTTCGATCGGCTTGCAGACGGCGATAGACGAACAGCTCGCCGACCTTGGGCGTATCCACAACGCACGCGATTACGTGTACGCCACCAAGCTTTTAAAGGGGCAAAATTTCAGCACCGACGTTATGCTGGGCTTAAAAAATCAAACGAAAGAGGACGTGCGAAAAACGATAGAGCTTGCGGAAGCGTGCGGTTCGAAACATATTTCCATGTACGCGCTCACCGTCGAGGACGGTACGCCTATTTACACTGACTATCTCAACGGGGAATTGCCCGACTCGGACGAAGTTGCGGAAATGTACGATTTCGGCAGAAAGCTGTTGGAAGAAAAGGGTTTTAAGCGTTACGAGGTTTCCAACTTTGCCAAAGACGGCTTTGAGAGCAGACATAACCTCAATTACTGGAAACGGGGCGAATATATCGGCGTGGGGGTTTCGGCGAGCTCGTTTATGCAGGGCAAACGCTTTACCAATACCTTCGATTTGGACGAATATATGAAATGTATCATTTCGGGATTCTATCCCGCAGTGAGCAGTGAAGAGGTAGACGAAAAGAGCGCGAAATTCGAATTTGTTATGCTTGCGCTTCGCACCAAATACGGCATTTCAATGAACGAGTATAAAGCCAAATTCGGCTCGTCGCTTGCCGAGGATTTCCCCGAAGCTTTGAAAAAATCGGTAAAATACCTCGAACTCAACGGCGACATTATCACGATTAAGGACGAGTATTTATACGTACAAAACAGTATTTTAATGCCGTTCATAGAGGAAATAGGCGTATGAGAATTTTAATTATCCGCCACGGCGATCCCGATTACGCAAACGATACCTTAACGGAAAAAGGCAGACGGGAAGCTACGCTTTTGGCGGAAAAACTGCGTAAAGAAAAGATAGATTATATCTATTCTTCCCCGCTTGGCAGAGCCAAGGATACCTGTATGTACGTGGCGCGGGCGTTGGGCAAAGAGAACGAAGTAACCGTAAAAGACTGGTTGAGAGAATTTGACGCTCGCCCGATAATGCCCGATAGAGGCAGACCCTCGCGCATTTGGGATATCCCGCCGAGCGAATGGGTCAACGACGAAAATATGTACGATAGGCATGCTTGGCATGATAAACCGTATTTCAACGACGCGAACACGAAAGAGAAATACGAACTTGTCGGCAAGGGCTTGCACGAATTGCTCGCTTCGCACGGCTACGTGCGCGAAGGCGGGTATTACCGCGTGGAGAAAGCGAACCGCGATACCGTTGCGTTTTTCTGTCATTTCGGCATAGAAATGGTGTTGCTTTCACATATCTTCGGCGTTTCGCCCATTCCGCTTTTGCACAATTTCACGGCATTGCCCACTTCCGTTACCACGCTGTATTCGGAAGAACGAAGAAAAGGTATCGCTTGCTTCCGTTGTTGCGGCTTTGGCGAGCTAACGCATTTATACGTAGGGAATGAACCGCCGTCGTTTGCGGCGAGGTTTTGTGAGGTGTTTGATTCCGACGAACGCCACGATTAAACGAAGAATATGCTACGCAATACTGCGTTGAACTTGCGTTTCGTCTTGCTTACGTACGTCTTGTACGCGCGCGACGACGAATACGCGTTCGCCTTGTCTTGCTTGCATCTTACTTCGTTTAAATATAAAACATATAGGCAGGTATGCGTTGAAATGAAAAAATATATCCAAGTAGCGGCTGCGTTACTGTTTGAAAACGGCAAGGTATTCGCCACCAAGCGCGGGGACTCCCCGTATTCGTACGTGGCGCATAAATACGAATTTCCCGGCGGAAAAATAGAACAAAACGAGCGGGGCGAGGACGCGGTGAAACGGGAACTGCAAGAGGAGCTTTGCTTGCAGGTCAAAGTGGGCAATCTATACGCAAGCCACACGCACGAATACCCCGACTTCATTATTACGCTTTGGCTGTACGAATGTGAGCGTTTGTCCGATTTTACCTTAAACGAACACGAAAGCTATACTTGGTTTTCTCCCAAGGATTTAGACGAAAACGAATGGGCGCCCGCAGACGCGGATATAATACAAAACCTGAAACGGGTTTTTGGAGAATAAGGAATATGAAAAACAGTAACGTCATTTTAATCGGTATGCCGGGGTGCGGTAAAACCACGATCGGCACGGAGCTTGCCGAGTTGATCGGCTACGGCTATATTGACAGCGACAGCGTAATCGTTGCCCGCGAGGGGAAACGGCTCAATGAGATTATAGCAGAGCTTGGCAGAGAGGGCTTTCTCGATATCGAAGCAAAAGTCAATTCGGAGCTGTGCGCCACCCGATGCGTAATTGCGACGGGCGGGAGCGTTATCTATCGCGAAAAAGCCATGGAGAAGCTCAAAACAATGGGAAAAATCGTCTATTTAAAGCTTTCTCTTGATACCATTGCGAGCCGTTTGGGCGACTTAAAGGCGCGCGGCGTTGCGCTCAAAGAGGGCTTTACCTTGAAAGATTTATACGAAGAACGCGTGCCCTTGTATGAAAAATATGCGGATATCGCCGTCGATTTGGACGGCTTGACCGTCTTGGAAGCGGCGAAAAAAGTACAACAGGCGGTGGAAGCATGACGGCGGAGAATGCAAAAATCGCCATCTACGGCGCAGGCGCAATGGGAACGGTGCTCGGCTCGTTTTTAACGCTCGGCGGATTAAAGAACGTGCATTTGATTACCCGTAACGAAAGTCATATAAACGGCTTGAAAACGACGGGCGCACAAATAATCTGTGAGGCGGAAAATACCCAATTGCAAATTCCCGTCACCGCACTTTTGCCCTCGGAAATGACGGAAAAATACGATATTATTTTTCTCATGACCAAGCAAAAAAGCAACGCCGAAATACTCACATTTTTATTACAGTATTTGAAAGAGGACGGCGTGGTAGTTACTACGCAAAACGGTTTACCCGAAAGCTCCGTGGCGCAGGTCGTGGGACAAAACCGTACCTACGGCGGGGTGGCAAGCTTCGGTGCAACCTTTATCGGGAACGGCAAAGTGGCGCTCACTTCCAAGTTCGGCGGTATGGGTATGCAGGTTTCGGGTTATCAAAACGACAACGCGAAAGCCGCACTTTTACAAGAAGTTTTATCCTACGCGGGTAAAGCGGTTGGCAACGAAAATTTTGCAAAAACCACGGATAATTTATCGGGCGCAAGGTGGAGTAAGCTTGCGATAAATGCCGCATTTTCAGGACTTTCCGTTGTAACGGGCTGTACCTTCGGCGAAATCGCCAAGCGTAAGAAGTCTCGCAAAATCGCACTCGGCATATTACGGGAATGTATGGACGTTGCCAACGCGTCAGGCGTAACCTTGGAAGAAATGCAAGGGCACGATATGCAAAAATTGCTCGGCGGCCGCGGATTTTGGAAAACGCGGTTTGCCCTGTTCGCGCTTCCTATCGCTATGAGAAAACATAAAAAGCTTGTTTCGGGTATGCTCAAAGACGTGCAGGCGGGCAGGAAATGCGAGATAGACTATATCAACGGCGCGGTAGTGCGTGTGGGAAAAGAAACAGGCACGCCCACACCCCTTTGCGAAAAGGTAGTCGAAATCGTCCACGGCATTGAAAACGGATTATACGAAACGGCGCATAACAATCTTGACTTTTTTGAAATTTGACCAAAGAAAATAATAAAGAGGTAAAAGAATATGGATTTAAACAAATTAGCGGAAGCACTCATTCCTGACGAAAACGTTAAACCGTTAGAGGAATACGAAAAGCAATACCCCGAGCGGGCTTTGGAAAAAGGAGCGCAGGTTACTAGACTTGCTCCCAGCCCCACGGGATTTATGCATATCGGTAATTTATACGTGGCACTTGCCAACGAGCGTATCGCGCACCAAAGCGGCGGTGTTTTCTATTTGCGTATCGAAGATACGGACGAAAAACGCAAGGTGGAAGGCGCGGTGGAAGTTATCCACAAATCGCTTAAATATTTCGGCGTTAAATTCGACGAGGGCGCGGATTTATGCGGCGAATACGGTCCGTATTACCAACGCCAACGCGCGGAAATTTATCACGCATACGCGAAAGAATTGATAAGACAAGGACTTGCGTATCCTTGCTTCTGCACGGAAGAGGATTTGGAAAAAACGCGCGAATACCAAACGGAAAACAAACTTCTTCCCGGCTACTACGGCGAATTTGCCAAATGCCGTAATTTGACGGAAGAGGAGATTTACGAAAACTTAAAGGCGGGCAAACCGTACGTTATTCGTTTAAAATCGCAGGGCGACGTCAATATAAAGCACACCTTCCGCGACGAGGTAAAGGGCGAAATCACCGTAACTGAAAATAACCAAGACGTCGTTATCTTGAAGTCGGACGGTATTCCTACCTACCATTTCGCACACGCAATCGACGACCATTTTATGCGCACCACACTCGTAATCCGCGGAGAAGAATGGCTTTCTTCCTTGCCTATCCATATCGAGCTTTTCAAAGTCCTCGGCTTCCGTTTGCCTAAGTACGGTCATAACTGTTCGATACAAAAAATCGACGGGGAAACGCGCCGTAAGCTTTCCAAGCGCAAAGACCCCGAAGCTTCGCTTAATTATTACCGTGAACAGGGTTATCACCCCGAAGCAGTGCGCACGTATATGATGACGCTTCTCAATTCCAACTTCGAGGAATGGCTGTTGAAATTCCCCGATAAACCCATCGACGAATTTAAATATTCCATCGGCAAAATGGGCAAAAGCGGCGCGCTGTTCGATATTTTGAAACTGAACGATATTTCCAAAACCTATATGTCGAAGCTTTCCGAAACGGAAATGTACGACTTCTTGAAAGCGTGGGCGGACGAATTTGGCACGGACGAACAAAAATCGTATTTTGCGGATAAAGAATACCTTTACAAGGTACTCACGCTGTGTATGGGTATCGGCGGTAAAAAGAGAAGAAAGGACTTCGTTTGTGCAAAACAGGCAGTCGAAATGATTTCGTATTTCTTTGATAACACTTTTGTCCCCGAATACGCGTACCGTTTCGAAACCGCGACGGTTAAAAAGGTATTAGAGGGCTTTAAGTCGATTTACAACCAAGCGGACGACAACTCCGCATGGTTTGAAAAGGTAAAGACGGTGGCAGGGGAAAACGGCTTTGCAACGGATATGAAAGCGTATAAAGCTGACCCCGAAGCATACGCAGGCAACGTTTCGGACGTAGCGGAAATGTTGCGTATCGCCACGACGGGGTTAGCGAATACTCCCGACCTTTGGACGATTATGCAAATCCTCGGCAACGAAAGAACGCTTGCCCGTTTGGAAAAGGCAATACAACAACTTTAAAAAATACTAACGCCCGACAAATTTTAAAATTCGTCGGGCGTTAGTATAGTATTTATCCTTTTTTAAAAATCTCGTTTTTCTGTATCAATCAAATCCGAAAGCTTTTCCATATACCCGCTGGCACGACAGCGCAATTCTGAGGGTAATTTTCGATAAATTTTTATCATTTTTTCTTCTTCAATGGAAAGTATATTTTCATACTCTCCCTTTACGGTAATATTCCCGAAGTCATCTTCTCTACCCAACAAATAATCCGTGCTACATTCAAAGAAATTTGCATAACGAATCAACGTGTTTGCCGTTGGTTCGTTTTTTCCTATCTCAATCATTGAAATACAGGCTTTGCTCACATTTAACGCATGCGCCAACTCGACTTGCGATAAGCCTTTTTCTTTTCGCAAATATTTTGACTTTTCCCCAAAATCCATATAAATTCTCCTTATACATATATCATAAAAATTTTACCACAAAAATGCCCGAATTGCTTGACAAGGCATAAAAATGTGTGATATACTTTATAAAAAGGCACAAAAATGCCTAACGAATACAGTATTCATATTATTGAATACAACTATAACTATTAAAAAAAATTTTTTGGAGGTCTTTTTATGAAAAAGAGAATATCAATTTTTGCAACTGTGGCTTTATGTGTCACGATGGGCAGTGTTTACGCAACTTGGACGTATGCGCAAAACGAAGCGAACGGCGCGGAGGATACGATTAGCAAAACGCTTATTACCGAAGATCTTGTTGCAAAAGGCAACATTGTAGTTGACAATAACAACTTGGAATTAACCGTAGATAAAGCAACGGATAGCTATAAGGCGATATTGTCGATAACGGGTGCATTAGAGGTTTCTTTTGAAAAACACGATTTGTCCACCGAAGACAAGATTGCCTTGCAGTTTGAAATATCGGCGACGAATTTGGAATATAATCAAACGCCTATCTTTGTTTTGCCTGTACAAGCGGTATCGCTTGGTGAGGAGAATAATACTTGGACGATAGATAGCACCAATTTAGGTATTACAATGGGCAACATTGAACTTCCTACTTATGCGGACTATGAAGCGTTTGAAACGGCGTTTGACGCGTGCACGCTTACGATTACTTTTAGTGAAGTAACGGCGTAACCGATTTATAAAAGAGAATAGTAATATGTCAAGTTACGAAAG
Organism: Candidatus Scatosoma sp.; assembly: GCA_045588185.1. Lineage (GTDB taxonomy): Bacteria > Bacillota > Clostridia > Christensenellales > Borkfalkiaceae > Scatosoma. Next base: position 23,690 of record JAZNDR010000087.1, read on the forward strand.
TCATATTTTTTTGCTCTGTTTATTGGTTTTCGTTTCTTTAACGTTAATATTTACAGTAATGACGGCAGAAATAGCTTCATTATCGGTTAAACTGATTAAAAGCGGTTGGGAAGACAAAAAAATTTGGAAAAATTATCGGAAAGGATTGTATAAAAAGAAAAGTCGCTCTCGATTTCAAACTTGGACAACGGGCGTTATAAGCATTGCAATCATTATGCTTTTCGGGTTTTCGGTATATGTAAATACGGTAGAAAATAAAGTGACGAAAAGCGTTCCCGTTTTTCGCGTAGTCAAAAGCGATTCAATGTCGAAAAGAAATCCTAAAAATATTTATTTATATGAGAATAATTTGACCGATCAATTTTCGACGTTTGATTTAATTTTAACCCGTAAAATGCCGAGGGAAGAGGAATTACAATTATACGACGTTGTCGTTTACGAAATCGACGGTATATTGTTGGTACACCGAATTGTAGGCATTGAAGAAGCGAACGAAAAACACCCTAAAAACCGTTATTTTCTTTTACAAGGCGACGCAGTAGACAAACCTGACCGTTTTCCTGTACTATACGGGCAAATGAAAGGCGTTTATTGTGGAGAAAAAGTGCCATTTGTAGGTAGCTTTGTTTCCTTTCTGCAATCGCCGGCAGGATATATGTGTATTGCGTTGGTTATTTTCGTTAATTTTGCCTTGCCGTTCATGGAAAGAAAAATCGAGAAGGAAACGCAAAATCGGCTTGCGGTTGTGTTAAGTGTGAAAAAACAAAATCAACCTCCACAGCTTCAAGTAAATCCACCTATAATACACCCTCCGATTGTGTTTTATCCCGTACCGCATTTCATAGAATATCCCTACGAAAATAAGGAGCAAAAAAATGAAACGCACCTTGTTTAAATGGATTATTCTATCACTCGGAGCCGTAATGCTTATAACGAGCCATAGAGTATACTCTACTTGGCGTTACGCGCAAGAAACGGTAGGTGAAATTAACGAAAATCCTACAATGATTTTAAAGCCCTTTGAGTATACCCCCGAAGAGGTGTTGCCAGAAGATGGCGAAGGGAAAAACCAAGTCGTACTCGTTGAAAATTTAGTAAAAGGCGAGAATGGTTTGAACAATCCCGATTCGTACTTAAATAAGCAAATTGAAACGCGAAAAAAAGGCGGTCTTTTTAAGCCTAAAAGAGATACGCTGGGAAGTATGGGGGTAGACCAAGGGGAGGAACTGGAAAAACTTTTTTCCTTGGCTTCGGAAAATTTATCGTTTTTAATTCAGTTTATTGACGATAACACGTATTATATTTTTACAACGGATGTGGAGCTTGGTGAAAACGGAAGTCCGAATTATAAAATCGGCGAAGAATATATCTCGCCTATCTACCGCACCATTGTAGAAAATGTAAACGGTACTTGGGAGGCGCAAACAAGCGCAAAAGGATACGCCTTATCCGCTTACTATGAAGAAAGCAATCTTTTAGGGAACGTTACTTTCATTCCCTCGTTTGACCCCGATACGTGGACAGCGGGAACGCTGACCACATAAAACCAAAAGCAACCGAAAGAAATTTCGGTTGCTTTTGCTATATATAAATTTATCAATTTTCTTCTGCTAACAGGTCTTTCATCTCGTACCTGCCTGCCGCCTTTCCGTTAAGGAACTTCGCCGCGCGTATCGCGCCGACCGCAAATACTCGCTTCGATCTGGCACTGTGCGAGATGGTAATAATTTCGTCTTCGCCGGCAAACATCACTTCGTGTTCGCCGACGATTGTACCGCCTCTTACCGCGTGCATACCGATTTCCTTTTTCGTTCTTGCACCGACGATACCCGCTCTGCCGTTCACGATATCTTTCTTTTCCTCAAACGCCGCGTTGACTGCGTCCGCAAGCATCAATGCCGTACCGCTGGGCGCGTCCTTTTTAAGATTGTGGTGGCGTTCGATAATTTCCACGTCGAAATTGTCGCCTAAAACGCTCGCTGCCGCTTTAATAAGTGCTTCCATAAGGTTTACGCCCAAGGACAGGTTTGCCGTTTTGAAAATTGCCACCGACTTCGCGTATTCGTCGATAAGTGCAAGGTCGTCCGCCGTAAAGCCCGTTGAGGCGAGCACGATACCGAGCCCGTGCGCTTTGGCATATTCTAACCGTTCGGCAAGATTTTCCGCCGAGGAAAAGTCGATAATAACGTCCGCTTCTTCTTTAATGTCGGCAAAGCTTTTATATACGGGTATGCCGATTTCCTTGGGGAAAAGGTCTACTCCGCAAACTGCGGTTGCTTCGTTGTCGTCAGCGAGCAGAGAGAGGACGTTTCCGCCCATTTTTCCGCACGCGCCGCAAAGTATGATTCTCGTATTCATTACGCCTTAATCTCCAAACCGAAATTTTGCATTGCCGCAATCAGCTTTTCGCGGTTCTGCGGTTCCATAGCGGTAAGGGGAGCACGGGGAGTACCCGCGTTAAACCCGAGCAAATTCACCGCCTCTTTCACGGGGATAGGGTTGACTTCTACAAAACAAGCGTTTGCAAGGGGAAGAAGCTTATCGTTAAGCTTCGCAGCTTCGTCGAGCTTGCTTTCGGCAATCAAAGTGCAAAGCTGTTTTACCGCTTTGGGTGCGATATTCGAAACGACCGAAATAACGCCTACGCCGCCGACCGCTAAAATGGGGAAATTGAGTGCGTCTTCGCCTGAATATACGTCGCACTTTTCGCGCACCAAACGGAGCGTTTCCATCGTTTTGCTCATATTTCCGCCTGCGTCTTTAATACCCGCAATGTTGGGAATATCCGCGATTTTTGCCATTGTGGCGGGCTGAATTTCCACACCCGTGCGACCAGGGACGTTGTAGGCGATAACGGGGATAGACACCGCTTCGCAAATGGCTTTATAATAAGCGACCAAGCCGTTTTGCGTACATTTGTTGTAATAGGGGGTAACGGCAAGTAAGCCGTCTGCGCCGAATTTTTCCGCGTATTGCGCCGTCATGACCGCGTCGGCAGTACAGTTGCTTCCGCAACCGAAAATGACCTTCGCTCTGCCGTTTACCTTTTTTACGGCGTAGTCCATTAAAATATGTTCTTCGTCAAAGGTCATCGTGGAAGGCTCGCCCGTCGTGCCCAAGAACACGATTGCGTCCGTACCGCCCTCGATTTGGTATTCGATAAGCTCGCCCAAAACCTCGTAGTTTACGCCCGTTTCATTGAACGGAGTAATGAGTGCCGTTGCGCTCCCTTTAAAAAATCCTTTCATATATTTACGCTCCCTTGTTATACTATTCGTTTTTTTAGTGTTTTGTGCGGTTTAGTCAAAATACCCTTTTGCCGCAAGCAACTCGGCAAGAAGCACAGCCCCACCTGCCGCGCCGCGGAGCGTGTTGTGGGAAAGTCCGACAAATTTATAATCGAACACGGTATCCTCGCGAAGTCTGCCTGCCGTTACGCTCATACCGTTGCCTTCCATTCTGTCCAGCTTCGCCTGCGGACGGTTGTCCTCTTCGAAATAACGGATAAATTGCGCGGGGGCGGAGGGGAGTTTCAGCTCCTGCGGAACGCCTGCAAAGTTAGCCCAAGCGGAGAGGATTTCTTCTTTCGAGGGCTTCTTCTCAAAGCTTACGAACACAGCCGCCGTATGCCCGTCGGAAACGGGTACGCGCAGACACTGTGCGGTAATCACGGGACCGTCCGCCGAAACGATTTCGCCGTTCTTGATTTCACCCCAAATTTTAAGCGGTTCTTTTTCGCTCTTTTCCTCTTCTCCGCCGATGTAGGGGATAACGTTGTCTAAAATTTCGGGCATTGTTTTAAAGGTCTTGCCTGCGCCCGAAATAGCCTGGTAGGTACAAACCGCCGCTTGCTTGATTCCAAACGCCTTTAAGGGGTGCAAGAGGGGTACGTACGATTGCAACGAGCAGTTCGATTTTACCGCGATAAAGCCGCGTTTTGTGTTCAAACGCGCCTTTTGCGAAGCAATTATTTCGATATGGTCGGGGTTGATTTCGGGAATGACCATCGGAACGTCCGCGGTAAAGCGGTGCGCCGAGTTATTGGAAACGACGGGCACTTCCTTTTTCGCGTACGCTTCTTCCAAAGCGCGGATTTTTGCTTTATCCATATTCACGGCACAGAATACGAAATCTACCTTTTTAGCGATTTCGTCGATATCCGCTTCCGCGTCCATTACTACCATATCACGGTACTTTTCAGGCATAGCGCAATCGAACGCCCACTTTTCGCCTACCGCTTCCGCGTAGGTTTTACCTGCCGAGCGAGCCGAAGCCGCAAGCACCTTTACGTTGAACCAAGGGTGGTTTTCAAGCAAGAGCATAAATCTCTGACCAACCATACCCGTTGCGCCGATAACGCCGACGTTAAACTGTTTCATAATTATAATCTCCTTTCGTGGAAAAATTTGTAACGATATAAAAATAAAGACGGGCAAAGCACCGTCTTAAAAGCAAATCGGAATTTCCTATATTAAGGTAATTCATAAGCCGAAAGTGCTTCACTGGACGGTGACAGTCATACGGGTATTCTCCCGTATGCCCAGCGCGAGAGGGGGCAAAAACGCGCTTCGGCGGAGATACCCTTTCGCCCTTGCCCCGAAAACGCAAATCGCCCCGATTTGCTCGGCTAAGGGATACTGATGTTCACCCGCTCCTCTATTCAGCGTTTTTATTGTATCACATAAATCCCGAAAAGTCAAAGCTTTTACCGCCATTTTTCGCGCTTGCGGAAAAAAAATTGCAACACAGCGAATTTTATTTGAAATTTTTTCGAAAATTCCTTGAAATAATCACAATTTTGTAGTAAAATAGAGAGGACGGTTTCCTCGGTCGCGCTTTTTTCGCGCGCGGTGTTTGGAAATCCTGAAAAGGTGGTATATATTACCGTATTAAAGTAAACGCATTTTGGAGAATGAAAATGGCGCAACAAAAGAAAGGACTTATTACCCGACTCCTCGAAGGCAAGGAAAAGAGCGAGGAATACGCAAGAAGCACGCTGCCCACCAACCGTTGGCAGTTGTTTTGGGATATATTCAAAGGGAACTTCGGAAAAATCGTAAAGGTAAATCTTCTTACCATTATTTTCTTTATTCCCATGATTGCAGTGGTCGTGCTCCGTATCCTGATGTCGGAAAGCAACGGACTTTTATATCCGTTCGGCGCGAACCTCGGCGTAGGCTATCCCGCCGCGCCCATTCAAGCAGGACTTTCCGAAAGCCTTGCAATGACGAATAACTTTATGCTGTATATCGGGCTCGTGCTCACTTCGTTTATCGCGGCGCTCGGACTTTCGGGCGGTATGTACGTTATCCGTAATATGGTTTGGACGGAAGGTATTTTCGTTTCCAACGACTTTTGGCGCGGTATCAAGCTCAACTATAAAAACGCCTTGCAGTCGGCACTCTTTTTCTGCGTAGTGCTTGCGCTTTGCGGTTCAATGGTAAACTTGTCCGACTTCACCATCGCGGCAGGTACGCTTTCCAAAGGACAGGTCGTTTGGATGCGCATTTCACAGGTAATTAGCTATATCCTGCTCGTGCTTGCGGCAATGATGACTCTTTGGTCTATCGCGCTTGGCGTAAACTATAAATTCAAGTTTATTGCGATGCTGAAAAACTCTTTCCTGCTCACGATCGGTACGCTTCCGCAGACGGTATTCTTCGGCGTGATCGCGCTTATCCCGTTCGCACTTTTCCTTTTCGGCGGTTCGTTCTTGACCGTTATCGCCGTGATACTCGTGCTTTTGTTCGGACTCTCGTTTGCGCTTTTGGTGTGGTTGGATTTCGCGCAGTGGGTGTTCGATAGATATATCAACCCGAAAATCGAGGGCGCAAAGGTGGGCAGAGGTATCTACAACAAAGACGGTTCTTCCACGCTCACGGGCGACGACAGCGCGGCGGCGATTGAATATCAACGCACCCTGCTTTCCTACGGCAGATCAAAGCTGGTGGCGCGGCCCATTAAACCTATCGACGACTCGTTGCAGGTCTATGAATTACCCGCTTCGTTCACGCGTGAGGACTTGAAACGCTTGCGCGACAGTAAACAGAATATCGTAGAGGATTCGGAAGCGTACGCGGAAGAACACAAGAACGATATCCGTTACGTGGAATATAATAAGCAGTTTGAGGAACGCGAAAAGGCGCTTCAAGACGAAGTGGACAAGAACGGTAAAAAGAAAAAGCGTAAGCCCCCCAAAATGCTGGGACAATAATAAAATGCAAAGTAAAGGTATTAAATATGTCTAACACGGCGGCGTATACAAATCTTGCCGAATGGTTTGAATATTTAAACGACGACTGCGGCTATGAAAATTGGTCGCAGTATTTAATTTCGAAGTTAAAAGCGTACCCGCTCAAAAGCGGACTGGATATCGGTTGCGGGGGCGGTTGGTTCACGCGTGCCTTTATCCGCGCAGGGTATCAAACGGCGGGTATGGATATTTCCCCGCAAATGCTTGATTTTGCGCAAAGAAAAGCGCTTGAAGAGGGGGTGCGGGGGGAATATATCCTCGGCGATATTTCCGCGAAAAAACCGCCTCGCCGTTTTGATTTCGTTACCGCGATCAACGATTGTATCAACTATATCCCGAAAAACAAACTGCTCTCCGCGTTTAAAAATATTGCGGGGGCACTCCCAAAAAGCGGCGTGTTTCTTTTCGATATCAGTTCTCCGCGCAAGTTTGCCAATAAAATTGCCGATACTGTAAGCGCGGATGACCGCGAGAATGTCACTTATCTTTCCTTTAACCGCGTGGACGGGGATAAAGCCACGATGGAAGTAACGCTGTTCGTAAAAAGAAAGGACGGCGCATTCGACCGCTTGGACGAAACGCATACGCAATATATCTATACGGAAGAAGAGATTAGGTCTACGCTGCATTTAGCGGGTTTTACGCTCGTGGAAGCAGAAGGACATCTCGGCGAGGACAAGCAAATAAGCGATAGAATTTGCTTCCTTGCGCAAAAGGGGGTGTAAGGTATGGCGAATTTGTTGCGCACGCTCGTATACGGCGGGCAGATATCTTTAACGCTTGCCGACACAACGGCTATGGTAAGGGAAGCGATAAAATTGCATAACCTTTCCCGTTCATCCGCAACCGTGCTCGGAAAATCCCTTTCTTTAATGACCTTTATGAGCGCGTGCTTAAAAGGGGAAAAAGGGGAAATATCCCTCTCCGTCAAAACGGACGGAGCAGGCGGAGATATCGGCGTTTCGGGCAATCGTAGACTGTTTTTGCGCGGATATATCACCGACCCGTTCGTGGAAGACGCAACCGAAAAGGAAACTTTTGGAACGAACGGATCGCTTACCGTTATCCGCGACGACGGGTACTCCCGTCCGTTTGTGGGCACTTGCGCGTTGAATGAAAACGGAAGTATCGACGAGGCGTTTACAGAGTATTACCGTATTAGCGAACAGCTCCCCACCTATTTAAAAACGGCAGTGGAGTTTGACGATAAGGGCGCGCTCGTTTTTGCGGGCGTTGCCGCCTTGCAACCGCTCCCGTTTGCGGATAAAGAAATCTTGGAAAAAGTAGAAAAAACGCCCCTGCAAGCGTTGCTCGACGGGGCAAAGGAAAAGGGCGTAGAGGCTTGCGCCAAAGACTATTTTACCGTGGACGAAACGGTGTGGGAAACGCGTGAAGCGGTATATAAATGCAATTGCTCGCGCCAGTATTTAACGAGAGTACTCGTTACGCTCGGCAAAGAACAAATGCACGAAATCATCAAGGCGGACGGAGAAATCAAAATCCACTGCCATTATTGTAATAAGGACTATCAATTTACGGAAGAGGACGAACGAAAGATATTCCCGTAAAAATAAGGCAAGACGAATATGAGTAAGAAAGTCAAAAAAATAGATTTTAGCCGTTCGCGGATTGCTTCGCGCGCGGATAAATACTACAACGAGGGGAAATTTATCCCCGCGCTTCGTCTTGCGTACAAGGAATTAGAATTATTCGGCGGGGACGGCGATATCTACACCCGCCTTTCCGATATCTACGAGGCTATGGGCTTACACGGTTCCGCTATTAACTGGTGGTTCCGTTTCCTCGATATTGCCGAGGAAGAGGATTTACCCGATATCTACGAGGGGTTGGCGGTCAATTACCTCAACACAGGCAACGAAACGGCTTCCGCTTATTATTATAACCGCTTGATAGACGCGGACGAAACTCTGCCCGAGGAAACGAAATTAGACATCGCCGAAGCGTTCTCCAAAAACAAAAAGAGCGGTTTCCGCTTTGTGTATCCCCCCAAGCTCGCCGATTATTCCCGCGAAATGGACGCGGGTTCGCGCGCACTGAAAGCAGGGGATTGCGAACGGGCTATCGCCTTTTTATCTGTCGTGGAAAAGGGCTCGAAAGATTATAACTCCGCGCAGGAAATGCAAGCGGTGGCACAGCTTTTGGCAGGGAATGCGGATAAGGCGCAGGAAATTTGCGAAACGCTTTTGCAAGATGACCCGAACGACGTGCGGGTGCTTGCGACGCTTGCCGCGACCTATCTCGAACAGGGCAAAACGGACGAGGGACGCGTTCTTGCCGAGCGGCTTTGCGAGATTCCGCTTACCGACACCGACGATATGTATAAGGTAGCGACCGTTTGCTGTGAAAACGGTTTGCACGAGGAAGCGTATAAAAAGTTTACCGAGTTGGAAGAAAAACTCCCCTTCGACGGCAGAATGCTTTATTTTAAAGCGGTTTCCGCCTTCAAGTGCGGGAAGTATACGGAATCGGAACGGGCGTTTGACGAGCTTTGCGGCGTTTATCCCGATGCGGAAGTCGCGAAATATTATCTTCGCGCGTTACGCGTATATAATGAAGAAAAGGAATCGGGAAACGAAAACGCTGAGCTTCCGAAAGAACCTAACTATTTTTATCATTTACCCCAAGAAGAACGCGAGGAGCGTTGCCGTATGCTTATCCATATCAAGGAACGGGCAAAAGACGAGGCGCAGCTCTTTGGTTTGCTCGCATGGCACGACGGCTATTTCCGCTGGTGCTTCGACGAGATGGACGGGGGAGATCACGACCTGCAATATCTTGCGCTCGTCACGGCGGAGCATATCCGCGCGGACGATTTTATACGCGAAGTCTTGCTTGACGACGAGGTACTCGATATCCTCAAAGTGGAAGCTTTAAGAATGTTATACGAGCGCAACGAGGAGGACGAATACGGCTTGGTGCTTTGCCATATCTACCGCCGTATACGGCTCTTAAAAATTGCAATCGGCAGAAAGAAACGCAAACGCTTCTTGGAAGCGTACGCGAAAATCGCCTCGAAATTCGTCGTCATCAACGACGAGTACGGCAAAAAAATAAAAAAGGCGGCGGAAGAACTCTACCGCGCGTTAGAGAACAACGCAAGCCTCGATCTTGTGGATAGTACGGACGATTGCGCTTGCGCCATTTTCCTGCTTTCGGGCTTAAAAGAGCTTCGCGGCAACGTAGACGCGGTCGCCTCGGCATTCGAAGCGAACGCGGCGAAGGTGCGAGTGCTTTTAACGCAGGTAGCAAGCGATAAATTTACAACGGACGAGAAGAACATAGAGGAAGAAAACAAATGAAATTGATAGATTTTGACGGGTTATTCGACGAAAAGCTTACCGAGTTTATGGAAGCGAATAAAAATAAATACACCGAAAAACAGTGGGAGGATATCATTCCCAAGCTGTATAAAAAATTCGGCGACACCTTCGTTGCCAAAGTCAAATGTACGCCCAAGGAATATTATGCGAAAATGAGCGATAGCGAGCTAGTCGAAACTTTGCGCGCGCACCTGAAAGAAAATATCCCCACGCCCGAATTTCTTTGCGCGGAAATCGAAAGCCGTGATATGGCGATGGAACTTTTCGCGCTGTTATCCGACGAGGACACGAGCGCGGTTTCGTACGCTATCAATCTGCTTGGCGACGATAAACGGGCGTTCGACGAATATTTTGCAATCCTTACGGAAAACCGTGCGGACGAGGAAATTCGCAGCGATATCGTCGATATCTTCAAAATGCACGCCGACGAGGAAAAGGAACGCTGTTTGCGCACTTACGAAAAGGGCGTTGCCACCGAAGCGATGCTCGAAATTCTTTCCCGCGTGAAAATGCGGGACGAACGCGTTTATCAAATTCTCCTTTCGGCGTTTTTGTCGGGCGAGGAAACGCCCATGCGCGCAAGCTACCTTGCCGAGTACGGCGACGAACGCGCCTTGCCCGTATTGCTTGAAAAAATTGAAGACCGCACGATAGGATTCGTGGAATTTCAAGAGCTGAAATACGCTATCGAGGCGTTGGGCGGGGAGTACGACGAACCGCGCGATTTTACGGGCGATAAGGATTATCTTGCCGTAGAAGCGGCTACTTCCAAGCTGACTTCCGCAAAAACGGAAAACGAACCCAGAAGCTAATTCAAAAACAGTCATAAAGGAAAAATTCTCCGCATATAGTAAACCGTATAAGGTTTGCCTGCGGAGTTTTTTATTTCCGCGCAATACACGATGGGAGGTCGTAGATGGAAAATTACAGCGTATACGAAGACATTGCAAATCGCACGGGCGGAGATATTTATATCGGGGTAGTCGGCCCCGTGCGTACGGGAAAATCTACCTTTATCAAACGGTTTATGGAAACGCTCGTTCTGCCCTTGGCAAAAGAGGGCGAAAAATCGGTTATGACGGACGAATTACCCCAGTCCGCGGCAGGGAAAACGGTGATGACCACCGAGCCGAAATTCGTCCCCGCAAAGGCTATGAAAATTGCCGTTGCACAGGGCGCGGAAGCCTCGGTTCGGCTCGTCGATTGCGTGGGCTTTGCCGTCGAGGGCGCAAACGGATTTGAGGAGGACGGCGCGCCCCGACTTGTCAAAACCCCTTGGCAGGACTCGCCTATGCCCTTTGAAAAGGCGGCGGAGCTGGGCACGGAAAAGGTTATCAAGGAACATTCCACGATAGGCGTGCTCGTTACGACGGACGGCAGCGTAACGGATATTCCCCGAAGCGGTTATATTTCGGCGGAAGAACGCGCCGTAAACGAGCTCAAAGAACTCGGAAAACCGTTCGTGATTTTGCTCAACTGCAAAGACCCGTCCTCGCAAACGGCGTTAAAGGACTCGCTTGCGGAAAAATACGGCGCGCCCGTGTTGGCGGTCAATATCGAAACGATGGGAGAAGCGGAGCTTTTAAGCGTTTTGCAAACCGCATTATTCGAATTCCCCGTGACGAGTATCGAAGTGCGTATTCCCAAATGGTTACAGTCTTTCCCCGAAAGCAACGGTACCGTTTCCGCACTTTTAACCGCACTCAAAAAGGTGACGCCGACCGTGAAAAAAATGCGCGATTGCTTTGCGCTGGAAACGCTTTTCGACGAGGACGCGGACTTTCTCAACCCCACGGAAATCCGTATGGATTTAGGCAAAGGCAAAGCCGAGCTCATCTTGGGGGTAAAGGAAGACCTGTTCTTGCGGGTAGTAAGCGAGGCTTGCGGGGAGGAAATAGGCGACGAGCTTGCTTTGATGCAATACGTTTGCGCACTTTCCGAGGTTAAGCGCGGTTACGGTAAAGTCAAGGACGCGTTGGAAGAAGCGGAGAAAAACGGCTACGGTATCGTTTACCCCGATGAAACGGACTACGAGCTGGAAAAACCCCAACTCGTCAAAAAGAACGCGGGCTACGGCGTGAAGTTCAAGGCGAACGCAACCAGCTATCATATCGTCAAGGTAGGCGTTTCGGGGGCGGTCAGTCCGATTATCGGTACGAAACAGCAAAGCGAAGAATTTGTCGGCGAAACCTTGCAGGCATATGAAAACGGCGGGGAAGAGATATGGGAAACCAACATTTTCGGCAAATCCCTCCGCGCCTTAGTCGGCGACGAGCTGTCGGGTAAATCGAACGCAATGCCGATAGAGCTTCGCCGTAAAATGCGCCGTGTGGTAACGCGTGTGGTCAACGAGGGCAAGAGTAATCTCTTTTGTATTCTGTTTTAAGAATAAAACACGCGGAACAAGGGCATACTTTTACAAAATTCCGTTTTGGAGGATTTTGTATGGGAAAATCGTCGAAAGCCAAGAAAAACAAAGTGCCGAAAATCACCGAGGAAGAGTACGCAAACTACCTCTCGTCGTTAAAAGCAGGGGAGCAGGTACGCGTTGAACGGGAAACGCCCCCGTTAAAAACTTGCGTAAGCAACGCAAAGAACGAAGTGTAAAGAGTGCGCGGAGCAGTTTTTGCTCCGCGCGTTTCGTATACAAATTTTTCCTTTTGGGCATATTATAGTTAATGACAAATAAAAGGAGAATTGCCCATGAATCCATTTGAAGAAAAAGCACAACCGATAGAAAGCGCTCTGCAAAACTGGAAGGAGCTTTATCCAAAGCCCTACGATAAACGCTGTGTCGATCCGTACACCAAAACCCGTATTATATTGATGAACGGTACGGAATTTGAAGCGAACTGGTTTTCGCATCAGCTTGCCCGCCACACGGACAACAACGACTTACGGCGCGACCTTGCCTTAACGCGCGAGGTGGAAAAGCAACAGCAATTGAAAATTTCTTTGCTGAAACCGCAAAACGAAAGTATCCTCGAACACACGATCGGCTACGAACAGCTTGCCGTTGACCTCACGGCAGAGCTTGCCAAACGCGAACTGGATTGTAATGTAAAAACCGCGCTCGATTTCGCTTTGTTGGAAGATTTCGACCACTTGTATCGGTATGCAAATCTTTTGGAAATGGAACAGGGCGTTTACGCTGAATGGCTGGTGGGGCGGTACACGGAAATTATGCCGGGACGCCCGACGATTTCCCACCACCGCTTCCCCAAGGATAACGTTCGGAAAGGCATCAATGCAAAAGAAGCGGACGTACAAACGGTGCTCAACACTATGATTATCACCGCCGCGGAACAGCAAACGATGAATTATTATATGAACGTAACGAATTTCGCTTGCTCGGATATCGGCAGAAAACTCTATCAGGAAATCGGGCTTGTCGAAGAGGAACACGTTACGCATTACGAGTCGCTTATGGACGCCAACGCGACTTGGCTGGAAATGCTGTTGTGGCACGAGTATTGCGAATGCTATCTCTACTGGTCGTGCTATAAGACGGAAACGGATTCCCGTATCCGTAAATTCTGGGAACAAAATCTCGACTTTGAAATTGCACACCTGCACAAGGCGGTGGAGCTTTTGAAGAAATACGAAAAGAAGGACTGGCAGGAAGTTATCAAGGACGGTACTTTCCCCGACCCGATTTCCCTGCATGAAAATATTGATTACGTCCGCAAGATATTAGGGGAAACGGTACAGTATACGACGGTGAAGGACAGCTATAAGAAAATCAACGCGCTTTCCGAAAACGCCGACTTTTTCCGATTCCAAGAAATCACCAACCCCACCACACAAATCGTGCCTTCGCATTGTGTAATAGAGGGGTATATCCGTCGGCACGGCGCGGATTATCGGTATCAGGTTTCGCAAGGTCCTGTGCCCGAGCTTCGCAACCGCCGTCAGGACAATACCAGCGTGGGCAGAAAGCCCGACGCGGCGGAGTCCACTAAATTTTTCTGTAACGAAGAGGAATAACGCAAAAAGAAATTCGACGCAAAATATTTTCGCGTCGAATTTCTTTTTATATGATAAGTTTATTTTCTCAAACCGTCCAAAAGCTTTTGACCTGCTTCAATAATCGTTTCCGCAACGCCTGCTTTATAGTTAGACGATCTCGCTTCGTAGCCGCCTTCGTCGTACGAATCGCGCATCGGGAAATATCCTCTGCTGCCGTTCGTCAAACAGGTAGGGCAGACCATTTTCCAGCCTTTGGATTCTTTCAAACCCATACCGACACCCGTGAAAGGTTCGCCGGGAATACCGATAAACGCTACGTCGCCGATTCTAATTCCCGTCAAATTCATAGGGAAGAATTCGGGACCGTGCTCTAAACGTACTTTCCGTCCCGCGTCGGCTACCATGGTGGACAGCATCATGCCCTTGTAAGGAAGCTCGCTGTCCTTGCCTGCGATATGCATTTCGTTAATGTATCTCGCTTCTTCCATTTCTTCGGGCGTAGGCATATTCGAAGCAACTTTTGCAATTTCTTCCACAAACTTGATTTCGTCAACGGGTAAAAATTCTACCTTTTCGTAAACGTTCATCAAAGCGCCTGCAACGACGTTGCCCATATGACGAGAATGCGCATAGCCTCTCGTTACGTCGTCGAAGTCATTGAACATACCATTCAAGTCCCCGCCGACGGGCTTTACGTTTACGTGGTTGATATCGCCTTGCGCACCGTTAAAGAATACGCATTTCGTGTTTTCTACCGCGCGTTCGAAAATTCTGCGGGCGAACCCGGGCCAGTCTGCCGACGCCTTGTTGTTACCGATAACGTCGGGGTGGTTGCCGTAGTTCCCGATAACCACGTTATCGCCGCATTCTCTTTCAAAACGAATCACGTTCACGGTTTCGTCTAAAAGGCCGATAGATTTTACGATATCGGGGTTGTTTACGCCGGGGTTGGTTTTGGTCGAACCGTCTTTCATAAGATAACGGCGGTTGAAACCGATACGCTCGGCTTTACTAAACCCGATACCCATTCTTGCGGGTTTTAAATCCGCAATCGCGTAAACGATAGAATCGGCAATCTTTTTCATAACCAAAGAGTCGTACTCTCTGTCGATATCGTTCGTCCAGCTATCCTCTCTGCCAAAGCAGGGGCCTACGTGCGTATGCGTGGTGTGAATGAAAATAGCCTGTTTATCAAGGGAAGTTACTTTTGCGGCGTATTCTCTTGCCGCTTCGTAATAGGGCGTTTCTGCCGCTTCGCTGTCGAGCGTAACGAGAGCAACCGTCACGCCGTCTTTTTCGACGGCGACGGTGTTGATCTCTAAATCATCAAGGATACCCTCGTTTTGGCGTTGGTGGAAATATCCGCGCAAATTAACGCCGAGCGGGGGATTGATTTCTATTCTTGAAAAACCGACTTTCAAATCATAGTTAATCATTTTTTACGACTGCTCCTTAGGCGATTAGTAGCCTACCTTTTCCCAACAATCGAACGGTGCCGCAAGCTCGTCGCTTACGAGTACTTGCGTCTTCATCGTCTGCAACATAGAGCTGGGGATAAGCGGGGTAACAGGTCCGTGAAGCACCAAACGGCTGGTCATTCTCTGCCAAGAAGAGAAGGTACCATTCGTCAAAAGTGCGTGCACTTCGATTCTTTCTCTTGCGTTCTTTACGTCAACGGGACCGATCGTAGCCGCCTTGGGAGGTACGTCTGCGATATAACCGGACTGACCGAATACGCCGTGCAAGGAGTTCTGTGCAACGGTAAGGGGGTGAAGGTCAACGATACGCGCCTTCATATTCAACCATTCGTCGATTTGCGCTTTGGTGGGTTCTACCGCGGGGTCGAAGCCTTCGGGGAAGAAATCGGGAACGGGGTCGATGAACGCCATATGGCCCGTCCAACCGGGGGAGGAAGAGCAGATATCCGCGCCGCCTTCGCCGCATTCGGTAATCATATCCGAATAGTTAGCGATGTTCTTGTTGGTGGGATAATGTACGTTCGAGAGGGGCATACGAAGCTTCTCGTCGATTTGATATACGAGGTATTTCAACATCGAGTGCGCAAAGCCCGCTTTGTAGGTTTCGGGAGCGATATTGCCGTCCTGATCCGCCCATTCGTCCATTGCGAACAGGTGCACGTTTTTACAGTCTACCTTGAAGTAGTTGATAAGCTGTGCAAGGGGGATATAGGTATCGGGCTCGGGGTTGCCGAGGATAAGCGTGATCTTCTTGCCGTTTTCGGACGCTTCTTTAATACGAGCGAAAAGGGTAGCGATCAAAACGGGATGGGGGTTCATCATAACCTTGATATTGAAATCGGGGTTAGGGTGCTTTTCCAAGTCCGTTCCGCTGATTTTTCTCAGCTTTTCGCAAAGCTCTCTGTCCTTAAAGGGCACGAAGCTTGCAGGGGTAAAATTGAAATCGGTTGCGGGGTCAAAAATTTTGCTCATTTTGATTCTCCTTTAAATATAGTTTTCTTAACGTTGAATTTATCGTCAACCATAATGAGGTTGGCGTAATTTCCTTCTTCAATGTAGCCTACGTCCGTAAGACCTAAAACCCGCGAGGGGTTGTACGAACCGAAGCGGAACGCGTCTACCACCGAACAGCCCGTGTGTACCATAAAGTTACCGCACGCAATATCCAGTGTAAGTCCCGAACCCGCAATTTCGCCCGCGTTGTCGAAATGAATATCGGTGGCTTCTTCAAAGCCCGCGGGGATAGGTCCGTCGCAAACGAACTGATCGGCAATAAGAATGATACGGTCGTCGCCTTTAATACGGCGCACAAGCCGTTGCATATAGGGCACTACGTGAATACCCATTCTATCCGAGATAAGCTCGGCGTAAATTTCCTTGTTATAATTAACCGCCTCGTCTACGCATACGCCGCGGCATTCCGAATAATGCTCGATAGTACCCGTGGCGTTGGTGTGGTGCGTGGCGATTTTTAAGCCGTAGGGGATATACTTTTCCACCTGCTGAGGCGTTGCTTCGCTGTGCGCTACGGCAAAAACGATGTTGGGGATTTCCGCTTTCACGTCGCGGACGAATTGCTCGATACCTTCGCGTTCGGGCGCAAAGCACCATACCTTTGCACTGTCCTTAACGCGCTTTACAATATCTATGTATTCCTCGCGCACGACGGCGTCTTTCCAAACGTTCTTGTCCCGTTCGCAGCCAAAATTCGGACTCAAATACGGTCCTTCCATATAAAAGCCGACGAAATTTTCAAATTCGCCGTTATCTCTTGCGGTAAGAATATCGTCCGCCGCTTTGATATACGCTTCTTTATTGAGATTGTTATACAAAGCCGGGAGCACGCCCGTTACGCCATGGCTCAATAAATAGGCAGAGGTCGCTTTCGGTTCTTCGAAAATCCATTTATTATCCGCCGCGTGAGTATGAATATCAATCAGCCCAGGACCGACGTATAACCCCTCAGCGTCTATCGTTTCGCAGGCTTCGGGCAAAGCCACGTCCTTGGCTTTACCGAACTTTTTAATCCGTTCGCCGTCCATCAAAATAACGCCGTTGGGGATAAGATGATCCCGCATTACGATGGTCGCATTGATTATCGCTTTCATGTACTTACCTCGTTTCTAAAACGGTAATTTTCTTTTATAGAATTACCGACTATTATTATACATATTTTTTTTCGTTTAGTCAAGAATATTTCAACAACTTTTTTAAAAAAACAATTTTACTTTGCAAACGCAAAAAAATTATTTTCTTTTCGCAAAGTTTTCTTTGTATAAAATAAAACGCTTCACAAAAAGAAACGTTTTATTAAACAGGAATTAAGCTTCCAACGAACGGATAAACGCCGTTTTGTCCGCCGCTTTTAAACAAGCCGAGCCGGCAACCAATACGGTTGCGCCGTTTGCTTTGCAAACTTCCGCCGTGTTTACGTCTACACCGCCGTCTACCTCGATTTTACATTCGGGGTTGATTGCTTGCAATCTTTCTTTCAGCAAAGCCACTTTCGGCATCATATCCGCCATAAAGCTTTGCCCGCCGAAGCCCGGCTCTACCGTCATAACCAACACCAAATCGCATTTTTTAAGATACGGTTCGATTGCCGAAACGGGCGTATTCGGTTTTACGGAAAGTCCCGTTTTTACGCCGCATTCGTGGATTTTATCCAAGGTCTTTTCGATGTTTTCGGGCGAGTCCGCTTCGATATGTACCGTCAAATAATCCGAGCCTACTTTGCAGAATTGTTCGATGTAGCGAAGAGGACGGTCAATCATCAAATGCACGTCCAAAACGCGGTCGGTAATTTTTCGCAATGCGGAAACGATAGAATATCCAAAGGAAAAGTTGGGCACGAACGAGCCGTCCATGACGTCCACGTGAAACCATTTCGCACCGGCTTGTTCCAAAAGCTTTACGTCCCGCTCCATATTCATAGGATCGGCAGCCAACAAGGAGGGAGCTACGATATTCATATTTTTCTCCTTATTTATCGCAATCAAGCATCGTTTTATTAGCGCCGCAAAGTCCCTCGAAATCGGTAATGAAAGCTTCTACGGCACTCGTAACGCAAGCGTTTTTAATGAGATTTTCAATGACGTCAGGGGCAACGGTCGCCGCGCCTACGCCGTACGCGCAAAGCTCTTGCACTTGGTTGGAGTTTTTGAAGCTTGCCGCCAAAATTTGCGTTTTAAAGCCGTTGTTTTCAAAGATATTTTGAATCATCTTCGTGCTTTCGATACCGTTCGCGCCGAGGTTGTCGATACGGTTTACGTAGGGAGCCGCGTAATCCGCGCCCGCCTTTGCTGCCAAATACGCCTGCATCGGCGTATAGATTGCGGTTGCCGTAATCTTAAAGCCCTCTTTGGATAACGCTTTCATAGCCTTTAAGCCTTCGGGAATAGTGGGGATTTTGATATAAGTGTTTTTACCCAAAATTTCCGCCATTTTATGCGCTTCTTCAATCATACCTTCCGCGTCGCGGGAGATGACCTGTGCGTGCAATTCCGCTTCGTCGCCGATAAAAGCACGGATTTCCTTTAATACTTCGTAAGGATTACGCCCGCTCTTTGCAAGGATAGAGGGGTTCGTCGTTACGCCGTCGATAGGGTAATACTGATAGATGTTCTTGATTTTTGCAACGTTTGCGTCGTCAATGAGAAGTTTCATAATTTTATACCTCATAAATTAAGATTTTTTATTTGTCAGAATTTTGATTTTATCGTCGCAACGGCTCACGTACGAAAAGCCCGTGCGCCCGATTTTCGTTTCGTCCGCGACGATGAGTACCTTTTTCGCTCTCGCAATCATAATACGGTCGATAATCGCTTCCTCAGCGTGGCAAGTCGATATTTCTCCCTCGGGGCTTACGCCGTCCACGGATAAAATCGCCCAGTCCGCCCCGAACCGATTAAGGTGGTCTTGCGTGTCCGCACCGTAAGTAAAGCTATACTGCGAATTGATAGACCCGCCGAGTAAAATAACGCGGAAAGAGGGGACGCTTCCAAGCGTAGTCGCCACCGAAAGCGAGTTGGTTACAACGCTCAAATTTTTTCGTGCTTTCAATTCTTCCGCCACAATCAAAGTGGTCGTTCCCGAATTGAGGAACAGCGTATCGCCGTCCTGCACCAACTGTGCCGTTGCTACGGCGATCTCGCGTTTTTGGTCGTAGTTTTCAATTGAATGCTCGTGTGCAAGGACTTCCCCGCTAGGGAGAATTGCCCCGCCTGCCATGCGCACTAACTTACCTTCGTCCGCAAGTGCGTCGAGGTCGCTTCGAATGGTTACCAAGGACGCGCCGAGCGTTTCGCTTAAACTGGCGATGTATACCTTTTTCTCTTTGCGCAGTATATCTAAAATTTTATTGCGGCGAATGCCGATTTTTCCCTCACCGTTCCCGCTTGCCATAGATTAAATCTCCTTATTGTTCAGCCGTTTTCCGACCGCTCCGCCCGGGTGAATGAGGGCGAACTGTTCTTTTTGGTAATCCGTTTCTTCAATAACCGCCGTTTGCAGAGCGTGGAAAAGCATACAAAGCGCGGTGGTGCTCGTCGTGCCCTGCATATTATATTTATCCGTTTCACGGTTGACGAATTGTTTAATAACGACGTCCGCCGCTTGTGCGAGCGGGGATTCGAGATTTTCCGTAATCGTAATGACGGACACGCCCTTGGCTTTACAAATATCGAGGATAGGGAACAACTCTTTCGTTGCGCCGCCGCGGGACGCGAATACCATTACGTCCCCCTTTTGTAAAAATCCCGTACCGCCGTGCACCGCTTCCGCAGGGGAGATGAACTTTGCGGGGCGTTCGATACAGCACATTAAATGTGCGAAGTGCTGACAAGCAATCCCCGAATGTCCGCAGCCTGCCGCGCCGATACGCGGAGCGTTGCAAAGCAGGGTAACGGCGGCGGAAAACGCCTCGTCGTTTAAATGTTTTTTCATTTCTTGAATGCACTCGGCTTCGATATCGTACGCCGCGCGCGCCGCGTTCAACGCGTTTTCACTGATCATAACTTTTTCTCCTTTTGGTTTTGTTTACGCGCGACTGCGTTCAATATAATATATAATAACAGAACGATAGCCAACGCGCAGCTTACGAATACATATTGTGCCCGCCAACCTGCCGTTTCAATCAACGCGCCCACAATCGTGGGGACGATTCCAGCCGCCAAAGACGAGGAGGTGTTCGTGAAGGCGGATGCGGCACCTATGTCTAATTGCGTGCGCATATCGAAAAGCATAACGGACACGCCCACTGCGCCTGCCGAGAAAAACAGCTCGAAAACAAGCAACAGTGTAATGGATAGAATGAGATTGACCTTCAAAACGAATAACATCGCAACGGCAATCGCAATCGGCGGAGTATACAGCGCGATCATTACTGTAAGATAATTTTTTCGTTTTTTACATATCGAGATGGCAGTAAGCGAACCGACGATAGTCGTCGCTTGTAACACGATGGTAACGAGCATAGAGTATTCTTCACGGAAATGGAAGATTTCATGTAAATAGCTTACCAGCCAATTATTGACGCCGTATTGTACGGAACCGCTAAAAAAGCATATCAGCATCCAATAGGCGATAAAAAGCACTACCGAATGGTTACTGCGGAGCTTGATTAAGCCCTCGTGCGCCTGTTCGGTTTCAGGGACGGGTTTGCTTTGATTTACAATCGGCGGACAATTCTTTTCCGTCAACCGCACTGAAACGATATAAAGGCACAGCATAACCAAAAAGAACCCCGAAAGGAGCAAGAAAGGCATTCTCCAAGAAAAGAAAGAAATACCGATTGCGGAAAGTCCGTAGGAAAGCGCGAACCCACCGCCAGCCGACATTGTATAAAAAGCGTTGGCTTTCGCCGTATATTCCGATGGAAGATATTTACCGAGCGGTGCTTTCGTACAAGCGACGACGCCTGCTTGCGCAAAGCCGTTGAGCAAAAACAGCCACCACATTTGCGTGATTTCGTTTATGAATAAAGATAATATAATGTAAGTAAAAACGGAAATGGGCACCGTTATCAGCAAATACACCTTTACGTTCAGCTTGTGCATTAAAAAGCCCAACAAAAATTGCGCCAACGCATAGGTAATAAAATAATAAGTATTCATGAGGCTTGCGGTGCTTTTGTTGGTGTTGAACACACGGATTATTGTGGCGATTTCCGCGACGTATACGCTTTTAATCGCCATCATCGCCATATATAACCCCACGCAAGAGAGTATTAAAAATCTGTAATATTTTGTTTTATCGCTCGCTTTTTCTTTCATAACGCCGTACCCTTTTATAAAAAGCTCGATTTACACTTGATTTTTTATATCATACATATTATAACACTTTGCGTTGGATTTGGCAAGTAAAATTTTGCAAAAAGAAAATAAAAATTTTCGTTTTCGAAAGAAAGTATTGTTTTTCGAAAAAAAATGCTTCAAAATTCTTGACTAAATAAAAAAAATAATGTATACTATAACCGTTACAAAATATGAAAGAGGTCATTGAATATGAACGCAAGAAAAGTAAAATTGCCCTTTTTTGAAATCGGTCCTAAATCGTATTTGTACGGGGACGATATTCTCGATTTGGCAAAAGCCGCGGACGCGGCTTCCGAAAAATACGGCGTGGATATCATTTTCACAACGCCCGTCGTGGATATTCGCCGCGTAAGAGAAGCAACGAAAAACATTCACGTATTCGCACCGCATATGGACCCCATTCCCGTCGGCAGAGGTCTTGCGGATATTTTACCCGAATCGCTCGTGGCGGCGGGTGCGGACGGCGTAATGCTCAATCACGTGGAAAAACCTATTTCCTTTGAAACGCTGGAAGCGACCATCGCAAGAGCGAACGAAGTGGGCTTAACGACCATCGTTTGCGCGGACTCCTTGGCAGAAGCAAGCAAAATCGCAACGCTTGCTCCCGACATTATCGTGGCGGAGCCTTCCGAACTTATCGGTACGGGCGTAAGCGTAGGCAAGGAATACGTGGAAGCGGCGACCAAATCTGTCAAGGATATCAATCCTGAAATTTTGGTACTTACCGCGGCTGGTATTTCTAACGGCGAGGACGTGTATAACACGATTATTGCAGGCGCAGACGCGACGGGTTCGTCGTCGGGCGTAGCAAAGGCAAAGGACAGAGCGGCTATGGTGGACGAAATGATTTCCGCTGTGCGTAAAGCTTGGGACGAACGCCATAATTGATGAAAGGCTCTCTCGCGTCGCTCGGTTGATTTTTTACGGAAAAATGCTACGAAATCCTACGCATTTCCCTCGGTTACATACCGCAGAGAGTATGCGCCCTTGGGATAATGCTTGTCTTTCTTGTATTTTTCTCGTAAAATCGTGATAAATCACTAATCAACCTTTCGCCGTGATATAGCCATAAATAAAAAATAATTAAATTTATCGGAGGATAAAAACTATGGAATTCAAAATTTATCAAAAAGAATTGGAATTGCAGTCGAGAGGCTGGGTACCCACCTTCCACGACATTTCCAAAGAAGTAAACGAAATCGTTGCGGCTTCGGGCATTAAGAACGGTACGGTTGCAATCGTTTCTCACCACACGACCTGCTCGGTTATGGTACAGGAATGCTCCCACGATATCGACTCGTTCGACCTTGAATATTTACAGCACGACCTGCTCGATATCATGCGTAAGATGATCCCCGACTACACCAACGAGGGTGATTATCGCCACCCCGGTCCTATCCACGCGAAATACGGCCGTTACGTAAACGAACCGGGCGACTTCTCCTCGATGAACACGGACGGACACCTTCGTTCCTGCTTCTTCGGCAGAAGCGAAACGATGACGATTAAAGACGGCGTAGTAGACGGCGGTAAGTTCGCGCACATCTACTTCATCGACTGGGACCACGTGCTTGCACGTCGCCGTCAGGTAAACATTACGGTTATGGGTACGGCGGAAGACGTAGGCGACCGTAAATGGAACGACGGCAAGGTTATCGACACCAAGCATAAGTTCCTTGACGAAGAAAAGGAATACGACGTTCACTACGATTTACAGTTGAAGCGTTAATCAAAAGCAACATTCAAATTGTCAAACCGAACGTAAGTACGGTTTGACAATTTGCTATAATGCAAAACAGAGGCAGATAAATAAAAGCTATGGAATTATTTTTAACCACGTTGCAACAGGTTGCTGTACTGTTGATTTTTATCTTCGTGGGCTATTTTTTGCGTAAAAAAGAAATCATTACGGACGGCGGTAAAAAAATGCTGTCGAAGCTGTTGGTGTATTTATTCGCACCCTGCTATACCGTAATGAGCTTATCAACTATCGTCAATATCAAGGATATCGTACAATATCTTTCTTTAATCTTAGCGGGTACGGCGGTTACCGCCGTGGGGATATTCCTCGCCGTCGTATTTGGACATGTATTTACCAAACAAAGAGTACAACGCAACATTTTAACTTATGCGTTTGCGTTCAGTAATATTGGCTACTTCGGCTATCCCGTCGTTGCGGCGATTTTCGGCGAAGTTATGCGCGCGCAAATGATGCTTTTCTGTTTGCCGATGTCTATCGCTATTTACACCTACGGGTATTATATACTCACGACGGGGATTATGGAAAACCCGACGAACGAAAAGAAATCTTGGAAACAAAAGCTGTCCTTTCTTTGGGCACCCCCGATGATCGGCTGTTACGTAGGCATAGCTTTGGGCTTGCTTTCCAGCGGTCTGCATCTCACGCTTCCGTCCATGCTTATCGATGTATTGAAGATTGCGGGCAATTGCCAAAGCGCACCTGCAATGTTGCTTACGGGCGCGGCGCTTGCGGGCGTTCCGTTCGTAAAACTGTTTACCTCGTGGAAGCCTTATGTAATCGGTGCAATTCGCCTGCTCGTATTGCCCGCTATTATGTGCGGAGTATTCTTCGTGATCCACCTTTGCGGTGCAACAGGGGAAACCTTCGTTTTGGCGTTTAGATTATCCGTTATCGTTTCCGCACTTCCCGTAGGAATGAACACGGTGGTATACCCCGAATCGGTGGGGCAAGACAGCACGGAAGGCGCAAAGACCTGCTTTATGTCGTATATTCTCGCGCTTGGTACGATGCCACTCGTGTTTATGATGATGGATATGCTTGCAAAAGTTTTTTAATAAACGGTTAGGAGTAACAAAATGAAACGGTTATTAGGTATAGATATCGGTACGACCTCTTTAAAAGGCTGTGTGTTCGACGAGCATGGAAACGAGCTTGCCTCGGTTACGAAAGCGTATACGCTCATTACCGAAGGCGACCGCGTGGAATTTCCCGCGGAAAGATATTTCGAGCTCTTTAAGGAAGCGTACGACGAGCTTTCCGCGCAAGGAAAAATAGACGCGCTTGCAATTGATACGCAGGGCGAAACGATGATTTTCTTGGATAACGAGGGTAAACCCTTAATGAACGCGATTGTCTGGCTGGATAACCGCGCGGAAGCGGAAGCGAAAGCTATCGAAGAAAAATTCGGGTTAAAAGCCGTTTACGAAATCACGGGTCAGACGGAAGTCCCTGCGGGCTATCCCGCGCCCAAGGTGCTTTGGCTGAAAAACAACGCGCCTGAAATTTTCGAAAAAGTGGATAAAATCGTTTTGCTGGAAGATTATCTTTTGTACCGTATTACGGGCAAATTCGTATGTGAAAAATCGCTGTATTCTTCCACGCTGTATTTAGATATCCGTACGGGCGAATACTGGCAGGATATGCTTTCGTTTATCGGTATTGACCAAACCCGTTTGCCCAAGCTTTGCGAAAGCGGGGAAAGAGTGGGCGAGTATAACGGCGCAGTCGTTTGTACCGGCGCACTCGACCAAATTTCCGGGTTTATCGGTTCGGGTATCGTGCGCGAGGGGCTCGTGAGCGAAATGACGGGCACTGCGCTTGCCGTTTGCGCACTTTCGAGAAAGATACCCCCTTATTTCGAAGGGATAAAAGTACCTGCCTACTATGTGGCAAAGGATAAGTATTGCTTGCTTATGTGGGCGCCGACGGCGGGTATGGTTATGGAATGGTACAGAAAAAATTTCTACCAAAACGCCAACTATAAAGAAATAGACCAAGAAGCAGAAAAGGTTCCGTTCGGTTCAGAGGGCTTGACAATTTCCCCCAATATGCGCGGTAGCGTAATGCCCGCCAACGACTCCGATTTAAAGGGCGGTGTGTACGGTATTGACTTAAAGCATACCCGCGGACATTTTACCCGTGCGATTATGGAATCTATCGCGTGCCTTTTACGGCAATATCTTGAATATCTTTCCATTCCCGTAGAGGAAGTCGTTTCTATCGGCGGGGGAGCAAAGAGTCCGCTTTGGCGTCAGATAAAAGCGGATATCACGGGCAAAAAGGTGGTTACCTTAAAGAATAAGGAAACGGGTTGTTTGGGTACGGCTATCTACGCAGGCTACGGCTACGGACTGTACGAAAATATCGACAGCGCGGTGAAAGGCTTGGTGGAAACGAACACCGTTACGAAGCCGAAAACGGACAAGACCGCGGCGGACGAAGTCTATAAACGGTATCTTGCCTTGGATAGTTTACTGCTTGCAAGAAAAGGATTATAACGAAAAGAGCTCGGTTGTATACCGAGCTCTTATATTTTTTAAAAGGAATTATTTTTTATTTTCTTCCTCGTCCGAGGGTTTGTTTTCCGCAAGCGTGAAACCGTAGTCGATATTCGGATTTACGGCAAGCAACGCACGAACGAGCGCTTCGCTGTAATCGGGGGATATAGATAACACCATAAACTGTTCGCCGAAATTCACGGTCAGCTTTTTCGAATCGGTATCGAGCGTGATAGAGGTAATATCCTTTATTAGGAATTTACTTTTTACAAGTCCGTATTGCGAGATAAAATATTTGCCGTCCACGGCGTATTGCGATTTAATAAGGATAGAGGTTACCAAGACGATACAGAAAAGGCATACCAAAATCAAGAACGGATATTTGAGGAAGTCGATAAATTCTTTCACGCCAAAGCGCAGTATCCGCCAAACGGAAACGCCCACGCCTGCAATACATAAAAGATAGACCGCCACGCAAAGCAGAATAATGGTAAGCGAAAATTTAATTTTAAAAACGCCCGTAGGCTTATCTGCATTTTTTTTCATATCCGTATTATAACACGCTTTAAAAAAAAATGCAACTTTTTTTCACGCGTTGATTGCTCGGCAGTTGCCAAAAATAAAAAATCGTTGTATAATAAATAGTATGAGTAAAGAAAACACCAAAGAAATGAATATAGAAGACGAAACGGAAGCATTAGAAGCTAAGCAGTTTCATAAAATGACGAAAACGCCCATTCCAAGACTCGTAGTTGGATTAGGAATCCCCACCATGCTGAACATGATGGTTACCTCGCTGTATAATCTCGCCGACACCTTTTTCGTGTCCGGCTTGGGCGAACGAGCGACGGGCGCGGTCAACGTCGTTTTATCGTTAATGTCCATTATACAGGCAATCGGCTTTACGCTGGGTATGGGAAGCGGCAGTATCGTTTCCCGCCTGCTTGGCGCAAGAAAACGCAAGGAAGCGGACGAAGTGAGCGCCTCGGCGTTTTTTGCAGGACTGGCGATCGGCGCTTTGATTACGCTGTTAGGGCTGTTATTCCTTACGCCGTTAATGCGGCTTTTAGGCGCGCCCGAGGAAGCCGTCGGGGGAATGACCACGCTTGCATACGCAAAAGAATATTCGAAATGGATACTTCTCGCCGCCCCGTTTATGTGTATGTCGTTCGTTATGAACAACGTCCTGCGTGCAGAGGGGAAAGCGGTTTTGTCTATGATAGGTTTGGTTACGGGCGCAGTTGTGAACGTCGCGCTCGATCCGCTTTTGATTTTCGCGTTTGATATGGGTATCGCAGGCGCGGCAATCGCTACCTTTTCAAGTCAGGTTTTGAGCTTTTTCGTATTGCTTATTATGTTCCTGTCGGGCAAGAGTATCGTCCGTTTAAAAATCCGTTCTATCTCCCGCCGTTTCGCGGTCTACCGCGACGTAGTCGTAACGGGCTTCCCGTCCTTTTGTCGGCAAATTCTTGCCAGCCTTTGCACGGTGCTTTTAAACTGGGCGGTTCAACCCTACGACGGCGCGCTTGCCGCGCTTGGCGTAGTACAAAAGGTATTTATGCTCGCATTCTCCATTTCGCTCGGTATCGGACAGGGCTATCAGCCCGTGCTGGGGTATAATTACAGCGCGAAACGGTACGACCGCGTTCGCTCGGCGTATCTATTCACGCTTATCTTTTCCGTTTCGCTTATGGCCGTTTTCGGTATCGCTTGTTTTATCACCGCGCCCTATATTATGCGCGCGTTCCTTGAAAACGAGAGCTCGGTGGATATCGGCACGCTTTCCCTGCGCTTGCAGTGCGTTTGTATGCCGTTACTGCCTGTGAACTTTATGATAAGCGTTACCTCGCAGGTAGTGGGAAATAAAGCGGTCGCCTCGCTCCTGTCCGTATCACGGCAAGGACTGTTTTATATCCCCGCGGTACTGATTTTACCTAACGCAATCGGCTTGTTTGGGGTACAGTGCTGTCAATCGGTTTCCGATGTTTGTTCGTTCCTTTTCTCTATTCCGTTTACCGTGCATTTCTTCAAAACGCTCAAACGCTTACAGGCGAAAGAGGCGGGGCAGGTACGCGTTGAAACGGAATAACAATAAAAAACGAGCCGCGTTAAAAATATTTTCGGGGTTGCAATATTTTGTATTATTATAACAGGATTACCGCTTGACCTAAAAAGCGTTTTTTGCTATAATAATATCAGTCGAAATAAAAAGAGGAAATATGAAAATGGAAAGATTTTTTAAAGAAAACGACAAAAAATTATATGCAATGCTTGAAAAGCAACATTTCTTGGGCGTGAAAGACCCGTTCGCGTTATCACTGCGCGAGGACGTACCCACTTATATCGTACATAGACCTACTTCCGATTACCGTTTTTTACACGAAGCGGCAATTATTGAATATAAAGGCGTTTTATTCGCTTCTTGGTATAACAACGAAAAAGTCGAACAGCACGGCCGTTGTCCTATCCGCGGCCGCCGTTCCTTTGACGGCGGGAAAACTTGGTCGGATATCGAAGTGATTGCCGACGATCCCGACGCGAAGATTTTGTACTGCCCGCCCGTATACGGTATTTGCGACGGTAAATTATATATGTTCGTCAATGAAATGATCAGCGCGGATTTCATGCACGCCTTAGACCTTTTCGTGTATAATGAGGAAAAGGACAAGTTCGAAATGCTTTGGTCCCGTCCTATCCCGTTTAAACTCAATACCAACGTTTACACGCTTCCCAACGGGAAACTGATGCTCCCCGGCAGAATAGCGGAAATGGACAGCTTCCCCAACACGCCCGCCGTACTCATTTCCGATTCGGGGAAAATCGACGCCGAATGGCGGCTTGTCAAAATCGCCGAAAACGGCACTCTGCCCAACGGTGACGACTTGGAACACCCCGAACTCACCGCAATCGTAACGGACGAAAAGGTGTTTATGTTCAGTAGAAACACGAATATTTGCTGCGTTCCGCTTGTGTACATTTCCGAAGATAATTGCGAAACTTGGAAACTGTATACGCACGATATCCCGCTTGGCGATTCAAAAATTTACGCGGGCACGCTTGCCAACGGCGAGCATTATATCATCGGCAATTTAATGCCCGACAGAACGAAGCTTGCCATTTTCTTCTCCGAGAAAAACTCCATGGTGTTCAATCGCGGATTTTTATTACAGGACGGTAAATCGTATAAGGACTATAACGGCAAGCAGTGGAGTTACCCCATGGCATGGGAATCCAACGGCAAGCTGTTCGTGATTTATTCGGCAACGATAGATTTATTTGAGCAGGAAAGCCGAGGCGCAGTAATATCCGTTATCGACTTATAATTTACGCGCAAAAATAAACAAACGGACAAAGAACGGAAATCGCTCCGTTCTTTTTTTATGTATAAAAACAAAAAAGCACGATTAAAAACCCGTAAATACGCAAAAAATATCGGTAAACAAATAAAGGAACGGTGGCACGATGTATTTTGATAAAAACGAGTTTTTAACCTCATTTGAGAATCTTCTCCGTGCGGAGGGCACGGATACCGAGCACGCGGATACGAAAACGCTGTATAACGCGCTTTCGAAAGGTATTATGGCAAATTTGTATTGCGATTGGGAAAAGAGCAGTCGGAGAAGCACACGCCGTTGCGGGTACTTCTCCGCGGAATTTCTCGTCGGCAGAGCAATTTATTCCAACCTATTAAACCTTGGTATTTTACAGGATATCCGTGAGATTTTAGCGGTGCGCGGAATAGATATTAACCGCTTTGAAGAGGTAGAGGACGCCGCGCTTGGCAACGGCGGTTTAGGTCGGCTTGCCGCTTGCTTTTTAGAGAGCGCGGCAACGCAAAATATCCCGCTCGACGGGTACGGACTTCGCTATCGCTACGGACTTTTCCGCCAAACGCTGGAAGACGGTTATCAAAAAGAACTCGCCGACGACTGGCTTAAATGGGGCGACCCTTGGAGTGTGCGGAAAGAAGAGGAGCGCGTGCGGGTGGATTTTGCCGATTTCTCCGTATACGCTGTGCCTTACGACACACCCGTTATCGGCTATAAAAGCGGTACGATAAACACTTTACGCCTTTGGCAAAGCGAACCGATACACCCGTTCGATTTTGATAAATTCGACGAAATGCGCGGAGAAGAAATCGCCAAAGAGAATTTCAACGCCACGCAAATCACCGCCGTCTTATATCCCAACGATAACACCGATGCGGGAAAAATACTCCGACTTCGTCAACAGTATTTTCTCGTTTCGGCGTCCTTGCAAAGTATACTCCGTAAACAAAAGGACGGGGGCAGGTACGCGACGAATTTATGCGAAAGAGTGGTTTTACAGCTCAACGACACCCACCCCGTGCTTGCCGTGCCCGAGCTGATACGCCTTTTAGAAAAGGACGGCGTGCCCTTTGAAACGGCGTTTGAAATTTGCCGTAAGGTGTTCCGATTTACCAACCATACCATTATGGGCGAAGCGCTCGAAAAATGGCGCGGGGAAACGGTGAAAGGGATATTGCCCGAAATTTGGACGATTATCCATAAACTGCAAGCGCGGTTGGAAAAAGAGGGCTTAGATAAGGAAAAATATTATATCGTCAAGGACGGCGTAGTGCATATGGCGAATCTTGCTATTTACGCAAGCGGGAAAGTCAACGGCGTAGCGGAGCTCCACACGCAAATATTGAAACGCGACACCTTTAAGGAGTGGCATTTATGGGACGAAAACAAAATCGTCAATATCACGAACGGTATCACGCCTCGGCGTTGGTTCTTGCTCAATAACCCGAAAATGGCGGCGGAAATCACCGCCAGAATCGGCATAGGTTGGGAAACCGATTTGACCGAACTAAAAAAAATGACGGCGTATATCGACGACCAAGAATTTCGTAACCGCTTCCGTGAGATAAAAACGGAAAACAAACGCCGACTTGCCGACTATATCCGCACGCACGAGGGAATATCTATTCCCGAAGATTTCTTATTCGATATACAGGTCAAACGCCTGCACGAATACAAACGCCAGCTTTTAAACGCGTTTTCCGTGCTGTATATTTACAACGAACTCAAAAGCGGGAACTTACCCGATTTCAAACCGACTGCGTTCATTTTCGGCGCAAAAGCCGCGCCGGGGTATTACCTTGCCAAAGCGGTTATCAAATTCATCAACGAGATTGCGGAAATCGTCAATCGGGATATGGAAATATCGTCGAAAATGCGGGTAGTGTTTATCCGCAATTACAACGTTTCCTATGCGGAAAAAATCGTTTGCGCGGCAGATATCTCCGAACAAATCTCTATGGCAGGTATGGAAGCGAGCGGTACGGGAAATATGAAATTTATGCTCAACGGTACGGTTACGCTCGGTACGCTCGACGGCGCGAATATAGAGATTTGCGAGGAAGCAGGCAAGGAAAACAACTATATTTTCGGCGCGACGGTCGAGGAGGTCGCCTCGGTCAAAAGGTCGTATAACCCGCAAAAAATCCTTGATAAAAACCCCAAACTTAAAAAGGTTGTCGAAAGCCTGATTGACGGTACCTTTGACGGGGGCAGGAACGAGTTGAAAGCCATTTACGATAGCCTGCTTACGGGCGCGGACGCGGATAGATACCTCGTTTTATACGACTTCGAGGACTATCTTTTAACGAAACTTTATCTCAACGCAGAATACGGCAGCGAGGCGTTTTTGACGAAAAGTCTTATGAATATGATAAGCGCGGGGAAATTCTCCGCCGACCGTTCGGTAAAGGAGTACGCAGAGCATATCTGGCAATTATAAAATCAAAGACGGCTAAGAAGCCGTCTTTAACTTTTTCTGCGGTGTATTTTTTTGTATTGCAGGGGCGTGTACCCCGTCAGCCGTTTAAAGGTTTTGGAAAAATAGTTGGGGGTATCGAAAGCGTAGATACTCGCTATTTGCGCTACCGTATTATCGCTTTCCCGCAATAGCTTTTTCGCACCCTCGATTTTTAGGTTCGTAAAATAGGACATAATCGTTCGCCCTGTCGTTGCCTTGAATTGACGGAATAGATACGATTTGTTATAGTTCAGCCGTTCGCAAAGTTCGTCTATATGCAAAGTACCGTGTAAATTCTCGCTTAAAACGGCGATGATTTTTTTGGCGATATATCCGTCGAAATCCTCTTTAAAAAGGAAAGTCGCGTTCGCGTCGTCCTTTTCCGTTTCCGCTCGCATAATATTGATAAGCAAAATTTCCAACAGATTTTTGATGAGCTGCTGACCGCCCAAGGCAGGGCGTTTTTGTAACGGCATTTTCTTTAAATCGGGATCGGAATAGGGTAAGTCGAAAGTCTTTTTACTTTCTTCAATCAGCATATAAATATACTTTAAATGCTCTTTCGAAAGGGTTAATTTCCTGTTTTCGAAAAAGCGTACTGCTTCGCTTTTGCACACGAACGAAATAACGAACACGTTTGGCGCGTTGCGTCCATTCGCCGAAAGATTGTGAAATTCGTTCGGTTTATGGAATAGTGCCTCGCCCTCGTTTAATACGATTTTTTCCTCTTCCGCCGTACAGATAATAGACGATTTATCCGCGTACACCATTTCCCAAAAATCGTGCTTTTCGCCCGCGTTCGAAAAGCTTTTTTCCAGCTCTAAATAATGTATCGTAACGATTTTGCTCACGAGCAAAAGATTTTCTAATTTGTGCTTGTAATAATTTTGCTTCATACCTTTATTATATCCGTAAAGTAGAAAAATGTCAATTAAATACGCACAAAAATAACAGTGTATTTTTTTACTCTTTTTGTGTATTGTGAGCTATTGAAATTTGCGCCTGATTATGATACAATAAACGAAAAAGAAAAGGAGAGATATTACTATGAGAATATTAGCGATAGGCTGTCATCCCGATGACGTCGAAATCGCTTGCAGCGGTACGCTTGCCAAATGCGTAAAGCGCGGCGATACGGTTATCGTTTGCCACGCCTCCTCGGGCAATCTCGGTCACGTTGTGATTCCGCCCGACGAGCTTCGCGTGATTCGTGCAAACGAAGCGAAAAAAGCGGGAGCTATGGCAGGGATTGAAGTCATTTACGGCGGCTTTGACGATTTGGAAATTTACGATAACAACAAGGAAGCACGTGATAAAATGGTGGATATTATCCGCTATGCCGACCCTGATGTTATTATCACGCACGACCCCGACGATTATATGCCCGACCATACGGCGGTATCTCGTCTTGTGTTCGACGCAAGCTTCACGGCGACCTTGCCCAATTACCCCACCAAGGTCAAAAAGACAGCGAAGCTCGTACCCATTTATTATATGGATACTCTCGCGGGCGTTAATTTCAACCCGACCGAGTTCGTAGATATCACGGACGAAATAGATTTAAAATTGAATATGCTCGAATGCCACGAAAGCCAACTCGTTTGGATGCGCGAGCACGACAATATCGACTTTGCGGATATGGTCAAAACCTGTTCGAGATACAGAGGCTACCAGTGCGGTGCAGACTATGCGGAGGGCTTCCGTCAATGTCAGGTATATTTGAAAGGCACGACGAAACGCTTGTTACCGTAAAAGGAGCAATCTATGAAGATAAAGTGGTGTATTATCGGTGCGGGCGGTATCGCAGATAGGCGTACCCTTCCCGCGATAATAAAGGACGGGAACAGCGAGCTGGTTGCCGTTATGGACAGAGTCCCTGCCGTGGCGGAAGCAATCGGTAAAAAGTACGGCGTTCCCTATTTCACGAACGAAGAGGAAATGCTGAAAGCCGCCGAATGCGACGCGGTATATATCGGCACGCCCGATTATTTCTACGCGGACAGAGCGGTACAAGTACAAGAAATCGTAGATAAAATTTATAACGAAAATTAAAAAAGGAGATAAATAAAATGAATTTCAATTCAACGGTAAAGGGAAGTATGCTCGAAGGTTTTTACCCTGCGGGCTGGGATTTTGACAAAATCGACGCGTGCATCGACGCGCCCGAAAAAATAACGGAAAGACAGGCGTTTTGGAATAAGGATTTCACGCCGATACAGTGCGAAAGCCTCGGGGAATTCGAAACCTATATGGGGCACGAAATCGCTATGCAGATAAAGATTGCCAAGGAGCGCAAGGAAAAGGTGGCGTTCATTCTGCCCGTAGGTCCTATGGGTATGTATAAATGGGTGGTATATTTCCTCAAAGAATGGAATTTGTCGTGTGAACACGTGTACACCTTTAACATGGACGAATGGGCGGACAGCGAGGGGAACACGCTTGCTCCCGATAACGCAGGCGCATTCCAATACGCAATGGAACAGGCTCTATTCAATCCGTTGGGCGAACTGACCGTGCCGAAAAATCAAAGAAACTTCGCCACAAAAGAAAATTTACCTACCTATCCCGACAAAATTGCCGCACTCAAAAAAGAGGGTGCGAAGCTGATTCTCGTTTACGGTATCGGCAGAATGTGCCATATCGCGTTCTGGGAACCGCACTTTGCGGCGGATTACGCAAGCGAAGCGGAATGGAAAGCACAGCCTTACCGTATCGCGGCGAAAATTCATCCCTTGACGGTAGAACAAAATGCGCTCACGAGCTTTAAATCCCGTACCACGCTCGTGCCCTGCCGTGCCAACACGATCGGCCCTGCACTGATTTTGCAAGCCGACTACGCAATCGGCGGTGCGGACGGTACGCTCGGCAGAGGTATGCAATGGCAGGGTATGTCCCTTTGGATGACGCTTCGTCACGGCACGACGCCTTGGATTACCTCGTCGTATATACCCACGCTCGCGGGCAGACTTTTCTTCTTGAAAGAACTTGCAGGTCCGCTCGTGGCGGAATGTAATTGACGGCTATGCGGGAAGGTATTGCCGTCGCGGGGACAATCCTCGCCGATAATATAAACGAAATATCCGCCTATCCCGCTTCGGGCGAGCTGACGAAGATAAAGCGCGTGGAAAAGTCGGTGGGCGGCTGTGTGCCGAACGTGTCGATAGACTTAAAGCGTATCGCCCCCGACCTCAAAGTCTTTGCCGTCGGTAAAATAGGCGACGACGAAAACGGCGCGTTCGTCAAATCTAAACTGGAAGAAAACGGTGTTATCACAACGGAAATTGCAGTAAGCACGGATAAGACGAGTTTCACGGAAGTGATGAGCGTAACGGGCGGCCAGCGTACCTTTTTCACCTACGCGGGCGCAAGCGCTTCTTTCGGCTTGACGGATATTGCGTTTAACCGTTTGCCTGTAAAAATGTTGCATTTGGGCTACTTTTTGCTTCTAGATAAGGTGGACAACGGGGACGGCTTGCAAATACTGAAAAAAGCAAGGGAAGAGGGAATAAAAACCTCTATCGACCTCGTCAGCGAAAATTCCAATCGGTATTCGCTCGTATTGCCCTGCTTGCCGTATACGGATAATTTGATTATCAACGAAACGGAAGCGGGAAGCCTTACGGGGATTGAGCCTAACCAAGAAAATCTTAAAGAGATAGCGGAAAAGCTAAAATCGCTCGGAGTCAAGGAACGAGTGATAATCCATACGCCCGCGCTTGGCGTTTGCGTATCGGACTGCGGATTTACCGCCGTACCCTCGTACGATATCCCCAAGGATTTCATCAAGGGCACGACGGGCGCAGGCGACGCGTTTTGCGCGGGTGCGCTCGTGGCAATCTATCAAGGCAAGACGGATAAGGAAATCCTTGAATTTGCTTCCGCTGCGGCGGTGGCGGCGCTTTCCAGCGCGGACGCAATCGGCGGTATGCGCACGGAACAAGAAATAAAAGAACTTTGTAAAAACTTTGTGAGGAAAAATATATGCTTGTAAATTTAAAGGAAATTTTAAAAATCGCCGAGGCGGAAAAGAACGCGATCGGTATGTTCAACGCAACCGGCTTTGACAGCTTGCAAGCGGTCGTTGCCGCGGCAGAAGAATTAAATCAGCCGGTCATCATTGCCCACGCAGAGGTACATAACGTGTATAACGATATTTCCATGGTAGGGCCGGCAATGGTGGCGGTAGCGAAGAATGCGAAAGTGCCCGTGTGCGTTCATCTCGACCATGGTACCTCGCTTTCTATGGTGTATAAGGCATTGCGCCTTGGTTTTACTTCCGTTATGATGGACGCGTCCGCGCTTCCTTACGCGGAAAATTTACGCCTGACGAAAATGATTACGGAAGCGGCGCACGCGATGGACGTCAGCGTGGAAGCGGAGCTTGGCAGATTGGTTACGGGCGAAGCGGGAAGCGGGGAAACGCATACAGAAATGAAAGCGGAGGATTTCTACACCGACCCGAGAGAAGCGCAGGAGTTTTGCAAAGAAACGGGCGTGGACGCGCTCGCGATTGCATTCGGTACGGCGCACGGATTTTATACCGCGCAGCCCAAGCTGGATTTCGGCGTTGTAAAGAGCGTTGCGGAAGCGACGGGGTTACCCCTCGTTATGCACGGCGGGAGCGGTGTAAGCGAGGAGGGCTTTAAGAAGTCTATCGCGAACGGTATTCGTAAAATCAACTATTATTCGTATATGTCGAAAGCGGGGTATACCGCGGCGAAAGCGTTGATAGAAAAGGGAACGACGAACTATTTGCACGACGTAGAATACGCAGCGATGCAAGCGATGAAAGAGGACGTCAAGAAAGCGATAAAAGTATTTTCAGGGAAATAACCAAAGGTAAGAAAAAACCGCCCGCGCGCCAAAACGGCGCGCGGGCGGTTTACCGTATAATCAAATTAAGCGATCCAAGTGCGGTACTGCAAAGGCGTCATATGCATTTTCTTTTTAAAGACCACGCCGAAATAGGTGGGCGTTTCAAATCCGCAAGCCTCGCTGATAGAAGTGATGCTGTCGTCGGTATTTTTCAATAAATATAAAGCGCGGGATATTTTCACTTTTGTTAAAAACTGAATAAAGGTAAAACCCGTACTGTTTTTAAACTGATGGGATAAATAATACTTGGATACGTAAAAATGCGAAGCTACCTGTTCCAAGCTTTTCACCGTCGCCAAATTGTTGGATATGTACGCCAATATTTCTTGCATTTGCGTCGGGAGTGTAGAATTGTTCGCTTCCACGGGGATTTGTTTTATTGCCTCATAAAGCTGTAATAAGAGTACGCCTAAATTCATTGCCGCCATTTTCATATTCCCGCATTCGTATTCTTGAATTACGGTGTAAAAAAGCTCTTTCAATCTAGGATTGTTTTCCACGATTTGCGCGGGGATAGTATCCACGGTAAAGACTTCGTGGAACACCTCGATAAGGGGCGGTTGAAAATAGGTAGAGAGGAAATCCTCGGAAAAGGAAATCATCAACCGTTTGTGATATTGTCCGTTCGTACCGTGAATAATAAACGGCGGAGTCAAGGTAATCCAATTTCTTTCCAAAGGATAAATTTTACTTTGCGTTAAATAATTGCGTTGCCCCTCAATCAGGTAGTACAGTTCATAGCCGTTGTGATAGTGTAATTGCGCATCCCTGTGGATAAGATCTTTTTGGTTATGACAGAATATTCCGCCGCTAATAGCTTGAAATTTAATATCCATATACATGTCCCGTGTGATTTTCTTTGACAATATTTTAGGATATTTCCATAAAAAATGCAAGTATTTACACCAAAAATCTCAAATTTTTAGTTAGTATCTCCATAGAAATCAAATGAAAGTAAACGGCGAAAGCTTCGCTCGCGCGAACCCTGGATAATTCGCAGGTTTCTCGTCTTGATTTTCCACAAGAAAAAACACCTGCAAGAGGTGCTTTTTTCTTGGTGGACGATCAGGGGGCTTGGCTACGCCAAAGCTTCGCTCGCAACTATCTATATCGTCAAAAATAAACGCTGATGTTTTTGCTCGCTCGCGCGAACCCTGGATAATTCGCAGGTTTCTCGCCTTGATTTTCCACAAGAAAAAAACACCTGCAAGAGGTGCTTTTTTCTTGGTGGACGATCAGGGACTCGAACCCTGGGCCCACTGATTAAGAGTCAGTTGCTCTACCAACTGAGCTAATCATCCACGTTTGGTGGTCCATCGGAGGCTCGAACTCCGGACACCTTG
>JAZNDR010000088.1:0-37398 GCA_045588185.1 Candidatus Scatosoma sp.
AATGTGTGATAGAATTATTTATATCACGAATGATTATATTTACATGAGTGGTAGGAGAAAAATTATGATAAAAAGTGAAAAATACATAGTCGGTGATAAAAAAGATGCAGTTTATAAATCTCTGTATGAAATGATACCCAAAGAGGATGCGTATATGCACTTGCGCCTTTCCGGGGCTTTAAACGATGTTTGTACGGATATGTATTTTTTGACGCATGAAGACGGTAAAGGGCTTTCAAGAGTATGGATGTGCTATGGAAACCATGAAAACCCCGTATCGAATTGGGGCGCAGTGTTTACCGCGGAGGAATATAGAGGAAAGGGCTATTGCGAAAAAAATTTAGATTACTGTTTTAAAGAGATTGATGCCTTGGAAAATTCGCCGACGGCGCTTTTTTGCACGGCTGGGGATATTACGGCGTTTTACCGTAGATATGGATTTGTTCCTGCAATAAAGGGGACGGATAAAGGTTTTTTATATAGGCCGTGTAGAAACAGTCCTCCAACCTTTCAGGAATTTTGTGAAAGTTATTATACTCCAACAGACGAATTGTTTATCATAGACGCCGATTTCGGTTGGCGAAACGAGGTGGATTGTTTGTTAAGATTTGCTTTATCGGATATGGGAGAAGAATTTGGAATCAAAGACGTTGATAAACTATGGGTACTGCTGATGAATAAACCTGAGAGGGCAAAAATAATTTTAACAAGAGAAAACAAATGCGCAGGCTGGATGGTTGACGGCATTATGCAGCTTCATCCTATATACCGTAACGTCAAAAATATTACAAGAAAAGAATAGAACAAGTAAAAAATATAGCAACAAGCAGCGATTATCATATAGAATGATCGCTGCTTGTTGCTATGTATAAAAAGGCGTATATGCGTTAAGGGTTATGTAAAGAAAACTACGTATGAAAAACATTGAATTTCTGATTAGATTCGTTGATTTTTTTCTTTTCGGTAAACCGAAGGCGATATGCCTTCGTGCTTTTTAAATGTTTTTGAAAAGGTGTATACGTCGGCATAGCCTAAGGAATACGCAATTTCGCTGAGATTTTCATAGTCGCTTTGCAACATCTTTTTCGCTTTTTTAATACGCAATTGATGTAGGTAGGTAATGGGTGAAACTCCCATGATGGCAGTAAATAGCTTTCGGAAATATACTGTGGACATTCCTGTAAGATTTGATAACTGTTCGTTGGAAATATGCTGATTATAATTTTGGGAAATATATTCCAACGCAGGGAATATTTTTTTGCGCTTTTCAAGATTGGTATAGGACGGCTGTTTCGTTTCCAACAAAAAAATGAGCAACGAATAAACGTTCCGTATCGTTTCCAACTTATAATGTGGCGGTTTTAGAATATTGATAGCTTCTGTGTTTTTAAGCGTGCGGAGTATCTTTTCGTTATCTGTTACTCTAAAAGTAAAAATATTCGAGGATTCCGCGTCGCTGTCGAATTCCACGACGAAATACCGTCCGCTTTGCGTGCATTGCCAAGTATAGCACGAGCCTTTTGGTAAAATGACCATATTTTGCGCGTTGGAAATATGTGTTTGTCCCTCGTTCGTGTAGACTGTTTCGCCCTCATATTTTAATATGATAGCCCAAAAA
This sequence comes from Candidatus Scatosoma sp., assembly GCA_045588185.1. Classification (GTDB taxonomy): domain Bacteria; phylum Bacillota; class Clostridia; order Christensenellales; family Borkfalkiaceae; genus Scatosoma. The sequence continues at coordinate 1,619 of JAZNDR010000088.1, forward strand.
GGACGATTGCTACGCGAAGTTACTTTACCCTTTTCCGTATAAATGTTCGAAATGGAATGCACTCTTTTAACGGTTATATTGGATAATTCCTTTAAATCCATACGTAAACTTCCTTTTCAATTTTTATTTAGTATAACAAAAATAAAAATATTTGTCAATAAACGAGTATCAAATCAGACAAAAAAATATCGTTTGGGCATTTACATTTTTTTATCCTTAATTTATAATGAACCTGTGGAACACAACGAGAATGGAGTCATGAAAATGCCGTACATACTTATTCGCAACGGAAAACTTTGGGACGGGGAAAGCTTTATAAATGCCGATCTTTTGATTGATAAAGGCAGGATAGCACAGATAAGCGGTACGATACAGACGAATGCGGATTTTATTTACGACGCTATGGGAAAAATCGTTTCGGCAGGCCTTGTCGATATGCACGTTCATATGCAAGGCGTATCGCCGAATCTGTTTGGGGTCAACGCAGAGATGAGCTGTATTCCTTTCGGGGTTACGGCGGCGGCAGACGCTTGCGCGGTCTTGGAAGACGGGCGGGATATTTCGCAATCGCTTGTGAAAAACGTGCTCTTTGCGGGTACGGCTATTATAAACGACCGCGCTTCTTTTTCGCAAACGAAAAAAATCATTTCGAAATACGGCGATAGGGTCATCGGTTTAAAAGCTTTTTTCGATAAGGAATCGGGGCAGGTGCGTTCCATAACTCCTTTGCGTGAAATCGTAGAGTTTGCGCAAGAGAGAAATTTAAAAGTGATGGTACATTCCTCAGGTGCTCCAACTGTAATGTCGGAGGCGGTGGAGGTTTTGCGGGCGGGCGATATTTTAACGCATGCTTACCACGGCGGGGAAAACAGCGTGCGTGACGATGGTTTCGCTTGTTTAAAAAGAGCGAAAGAAAAGGGCGTGATTATAGATATCGGCTTCGCTGGGAACGTGCATGCTGATTTTTCGATATTGCGAGAGGGTATTGAAAACGGAATAAAACCGAATACAATTAGTACGGATATCACTCGGTGTAGTGCGTATAAGCGCGGGGGCAGGTATGGAATGACTGCTTGTATGACCATGGCGCGACTCTTGGGAATGACCGAAGAAGAAGTCTTAAAAGCGGTAACCTCTGCGCCTGCAAAGGCACTCGGTAAACAAGACGAGTGGGGACATTTGCGGGTGGGCAGGCAAGCAGATATTTCCGTTTTGGAATGCGGAAACGAAACGCTTGCACTGACGGATAAATACGGGAATTCCGTAAAGAGTAAGCTTGGTTATAAAAATATTTTGACAATCGTAAACGGCGAAGTCGTTTATAGAAAGTAAATAAAAGGAGTAAAAAAATGAAAAAAGTTTTGGTTTTAGGTGCAACGGGTGCGATGGGGCAATACCTTGTGCCCGAATTGCTGGAATTGGGCTATGAGGTGGACGCAGTAACGCTGGACAACGTGACTTCTGATTGTAAAAATTTAAGGTATCTCGTCTGCAACGCTAAGGAAAAATCCGTTTTAGCGGAATTGTTAAAGACGAAATACGACGGCGTCGTCGATTTTATGGCGTATAAAACGCAGGAATTTGAAGAGGTATATAGATTATTTTTGGATAACACTAAGCATTATCTTTTCCTTTCTTCCTGCCGTGTTTTTGCAAACGATCCTCCCATTACGGAAAAGTCGGCAAGACTGTTGGACGTATCCAAAGACGAGGTATTCCTCGCTACGGACGATTATGCGCTCGCAAAGGCGAAACAAGAAAATATTTTAAGAAATTCGGCGTATTCAAATTGGACAATTGTCAGACCTGCAACGACCTATTCACGAGGCAGATTTCAGCTTGTAACATTAGAGGCGCAAACGGTGATTTACCGTATGCACGCGGGCAAAACCATCGTGCTTCCCGAACCCGCAATGCCCTGTCAAGCCACACTTTCTTGGGGCGGGGACGTGGCGAAAATGCTTGCGAAGCTATTGTTCAACGAAAAGGCGTACCGAGAGGACTATAACGTGGCGACGGCAGAGCACCACTCGTGGCAAGAAATCGCGGAAATTTACAATGAAATTTGTCCGTTTAAGTATATTACCGTGAGTGTGGACGATTATCTCAATATTATCGCACCCGGGGCAAATTATGCGAAATACCAGCTTATTTACGCAAGAATGTTTGAACGCATCACGGATAATACCAAGGTGTTAGAGCACACGGGCATGAAGCAGTCGGAACTCATGGGCTTAAAGGACGGACTTACTTACGAATACGGACGGTCGAAAGACTTTGATTGGGCGCGCTTTGAAAGCGAGGGCAGAAACGTGAGAATGGACGAATACTTAAAAAAGAACGGTTTGAAGTAACAAAATAAAGGAGTAAAACGATGAAAGCTTGTTTGGTAGAAAATGGAAAAATGGTATGGAAAGAGGTCGCAGAACCTATAATGGGACAAGATGAAGTGCTTGTGGAGATATACGCAACGGCGTTAAACCGCGCCGATTTATTACAAAAGCAGGGCACTTATCCCTCGCCTGCGGGGTGGCCACAGTGGCCTGGGTTAGAACTTGCGGGGAAAATCGTTGCGATGGGCGAAACGGCAAAAAAAGAGAGTAAATTCAAAATCGGCGACGGCGTTTGCGCGCTCGTAGGCGGCGGCGCGTATGCGGAAAAAATTGCCGTACCCTATCAGCTTTTGATGCCTATTCCGAAAAATATAACCTTTGAAGAAGCGTCCGCGCTTCCCGAAGCGTACGCAACGAGTTATCTTAACTTGTTCTACGAGGGACAGTTAAAGGCGGGGCAGGTGCTTTACGTTGCGGCTGGTGCGAGTGGTCTTGCGAGTGCGGCGATCCCTATGGGCAAAGCGGCAGGAGCGTACGTCGTTACCAGCGTACAGACATATCAGCAGGCGGAAAACATCAAAAACCTCGGCGCGGATTATATTATTATCCAAGAAAAAGAGAGTATTCCCGAGGTGTTCGAACGCTTGGAAAAGGAGGGCAGACCCGTCAACGTTTGTATGGACTGTTTGAGCGGCGAAGATTTAGGGAAAGCGATGCCGTATATGGCAAGAGGGGGCTACTGGGTAGTCATTTCCACTTTGGCGGGCATTGAAACGAATATCAAGCTCCGCCCTCTTTTAACCAAAGGCTTGCATTTGGTCGGCAGTATGCTTCGCAACCGCACGAACGAGATGAAAGCGGAAATATTGAACGGGCTTGTGGAAACGATGTGGCAACACTTGGAAAACGGCAAGATAAAACCGTCCATTTATAAAGTATTGCCGATGGAAGAAGTCAACGAGGCGCAGGCGATTTTAGAACGCTTTGAAAATACGGGCAAGGTGGTGTTGAAGATAAAATGAAAAAACTTTCTATGATAGACGCACCGGCGTTGGCGGGCGTCGTACGCGAGGAGAGCATAAAAGCCGCGATTGCGGAAATCAAAAATTGTATTTATAACGGCGCGGATATGATTGATTTGCATATGTCCTGCTTGCCCGATACAAGCGTGGAAACTTTAAAACCGATTATCGCCTCGTCGAAATTACCGTTGCTTGCATTAAATTATAATTCGAAATACGACTGGTCGGACGCAGGCTTTACGGAAGAAGAAAGAACAAACTCTTTTCTCCGTGCAGTCGAGGCAGGCGCGGCGGGTGTGGATATACAAGGCTATACCTTTCATTTGCCTTCTAAAAACGCTTTTTACGGCGAGGACAAATATTCCTTTACCAAAGGCAATCCCAAAGAAATCGTAACGGATACCGCAATCATTGATAAACAATGCGAATTCATTGAACGCGTACATGGTATGGGGGCAGAGGTACTTTTGTCCTGCCACCCTGCTATTGCCATGAATTGCCAACAGGTGGTGGAGCTCGCTTTATTTTTAGAAAAACGCAAGCCCGATATTATTAAAATCGTAACGATTGCCAACACCGAAGAGGAAATGCTGGAAAGCTTAAAAACTATGCTTGCGTTAAAACGAGAGGTAAAAACACCCGTCAGCTATCACGCCGGCGGTGCGGCAGGGGCACTGTCGCGAATTCTTAATCCCGCACTCGGCGGTCAAATCGCCTTTTGCGTTGACCGTTTTAAAGCGGGCAGTACGATGGAACAATTGGATTTAAAAACGGCAAAAAATCTTGTTGAGGAATTAAAAAAGATTTTATGAAAAGATTTATACACAAAACGGTAATGGTGACGGGCGCAGGCGCAAACATCGGCAAAGAGATAGCCTTATCGTTCGCACGCGAGGGCGCAAACGTGGTTGTATGCGACTATAAAGCGGAAAACGCCGTTAAAACGGCGGAAGAAATTGTGGCTATGGGCGGAAACGCTCTGCCTGCAATCTGCGACGTTCGGAACAGACAAGGCGTATTTGCTTGCGTCGAAGAAGCAGTGGCAAGGTTTGGAAAGATCGACGTGCTTGTAAATAACGCAGGCGGAAGCGCGGCGTTGCTTGGCAAATTATCGAAATTCGTAGACGCCGAACAAAACACCTTAGATTTTGTTATAGACACCAATTTAAAAGGAACGATGCACTGCATACAGGCGGTTTTACGGCGAATGATAGAAAACGGCGGCGGGCATATCGTTAATATTTCTTCGATTGCAGCGATAACGGGATTGGCGGATCGCGTTGATTATTCGGCGGCAAAGGCGGGCGTTTTGGGAATGACGAAAGCGCTTGCAATGGAGGTTGGCGAGTACAACGTTTTGGTGAATTGTGTTTCTCCCGGGGCAATCGAGCGTGGCGGCGTGAAGAGGGAGCATATGACCTATATCGGTAAAACGGGCAGGAGCGGAACGCCTAAAAATATTGCGGACACGATACTGTTCTTGGCTTCGCAAGATTATATCACGGGAGAAAATATCGTCGTGGACGGCGGACGTACCTTGGGCGTTAGTCATTTATAAGGGAGCGGAGTATGAATAAAACGAAAACCGTTTGTTGGGCGTTACTCGTTATGTTCTTATGGGGCTCGCTCTTTCCGATGGTAAAATTGGGCTTTCGTTTTTACGAGGTGAAAACGACGGGCGACATTTTGTTGTTCGCAGGAATACGCTTTACTATTTGCGGGGGCTTGATTTGCTTGTTTGCACTCGGTAAAGATAAAAAAAGCTACGCACCTGTAAAATCGGCTTTTTTGCCGATTGCGCTGTCGGGATTGTTCGCTATCGTGTTGCATTACGCGTTTACTTACTTGGGATTGAGCAGTACCGCTTCTTCCAAAACGGCGATTTTAAAACAGGTGGGTTTACTGTTTTACGTTTGCTTTTCCTCGCTGTTTTTTAAGGACGATAAACTGACGGTAAAAAAGGGAATAGGCGTACTGTTAGGCTTCGTGGGTATTATCGCCATCAACGTTTCTTCGGAAGGCGTAAGCTTTCATAAGGGAGATTTATTGATAATAGCCGCTTCGTTTTGTACCGTGTTTTCCAACGTCATCAGTAAAAAGGTGTTTAAAAAAGTCGAGCCGATTACGGCAACGGGCTGTTCGCAACTGTTCGGGGGTGTGATACTGTTGATAGTGGGCATTTGCATGGGCGGCAGCGTTAGCTTTTCGTGGGACTGGTCACTTCTTGTAATGGTGTATATCTGTTTGGCGTCCATCATCAGCTATTGTCTTTGGTATACGATTATCAAAAACAGCGAGCTTTCGGGTATGTTCATTATCAAGTTTGCGGAGCCGTTGTTTTCCTGTATCTTGGGCGCAATTATATTACAGGAAAATATCTTTAAATGGCAATATTTAGCCGCATTCTTGCTCATCGGCGGCGGTATCGTAATTTCTAATTTGAAAATAAAAAAGAAAAATACGGCACGCTTTTAAGCGTGCCGTATAAAATATATGCGTAAATTATTCTTTTAAAATATGGATTGCCTTATTCAGCATATTTAAATTTGAAGTATCAATGCTTCCGTTTTCTTTTAAAGTGGGACAAATCCAAGCCCCTTCTTCAAATTCGTTCCAAGAAAAAACAACATAGTGATTTTTAAAGCCGTTTTGCTCGCAGGCAAGTGATTTTAAAGCCCGTGCTTGATTTAAAATTTGTTCTTGGGTGGGAGCAGGAGGGTATTGTGTTACGGGATAGGTATACCAAGGAACACTGTTTTCAATGCGGGGCATTGGGTTCCACCCCATAGATAAATGAGGAATTACATCTTTCTTTTTTTCGAAAAAGGCACGGTTTCTTTCGATGATGTACTGATTATACTCATCAAAATTTTCCATAGGTTTTAAGGACGAGGGGATACTGTACGCGCTGTATGCATCGAAAGTAAAACCGTCCACTTCTTCTTTTCGGTCGTTAATCAAGTACGGCTTGGGTAAATGTTTACTTCGCAAGGTGTCAAGCAACCGAGATAAGGAAATCTGAGTGTTTTCTGTGGTAATATTATATACATACAATAGAGGTCTACCATCAATTTTTTCATAATATGCTTGTTGCATTTCATTGCAGAGTATTTCTATATCCTGATCGTTTAATAAATTATTGGAAAGATGAAAACAATAATTCATTTTTTGACGGTACGGACTGTTACTGTGGATTCGATGCACTAATTTTAATTCATGGCAAGGCTTCCCCGACAAATCCGTCGTGAGCTTTGGATGGCGCTCGTCATCGGGCTGTGTTGGAATGGAAGAATAATAAAAATATATAAAATAGTCAATGCCTGCGTCAAGTGCAAAAGCAAGTTCTTTATTGAAAACATCTTCCGTGTAATGCGGGAAGCTTACTTGTCCGTTATCGTCAATTTGACCAAAAAAGGGCACTCTGTTGTGATAATGTTTGGGGGAAAGAACCTTTGCGCCATAATAAGAGTGATATAAGGTTGAATCCACATAGGAATCCCAACGTATTATTCCTACCCGAATGTTATTGTTCATATTATAATTTCCTACTAATGAAGTCTTGCAAGCTAATTATAATTTATAGACAAATAAATGTCAAGGTTTTATCAATTTATTTTCAAGTAGTAAAAATTTGCAACATTTATTTGTGTTGGCGGAAAGAAAATTATCTTTTCAAAGCATAAAAAAAATGATATACTTTTTTATACAAAGTCTATTTTTGTAAAAATGGATATAGGGGAAATAAGAGAATGCGTTGTGAAGATTTTTGGATAGAACGGGTTTACGTGGTTGCAGACAAAGCCGAAAAGGAAAGCTTTTCCTTTACCAATGAGTGCCGCGCTTGGTCGGGGTTCGTTTATTGTGTGGAAGGCGAGGGGCTTTTTATCAACGGCAAGCATAAAAAATTCCCCTTTCGAAGCGGCGATATCGTGTTGCTTGGAAGGGGGAATTATTATACGATAAAAATGTCGGGCGCAAGCCGATATATAACGTCCGCCTTAAAATTAACGACGGTTGGCGGAGAAGGGAATTTCCCGCAAATTTTTTCCGTTTCGGACGACGAACGCAATTTAATACAAGAAATCTGCCGAGCCTTTGAGTTGAAAAATAAGGACGGCTTGTTTCATTGTAGAATATTACTCACGGAACTGTACGCACGCTTTTTATACAATAAAACGAGTAGTGAAACGCCGAATATACGCACCGAACACGCGCATAGAGCCGCACAGTTTATTCAGGCGACCTTTAAAGAAAATTTATCGGTGTCGGAAATAGCCGTACGCTGTCAGATAGGCGAATCGTATTTACGCTCGGTTTTTTTGAGGGAATTTGGCGAATCGATCACGAAATTCCGAGAAAAATTGCGCATTCGAGAAGCGAAAAATATGTTGCGGAGCGGTTTATTTTCCAACGCGGAAATCGCAGAGAATTTAGGGTATTGCGACGTGTATCATTTTTGTAAGAATTTTCACAAGGCAACGGGCTTGCCCCCTGGGCAATATAAAAAGTCGTTAGATACAAAGATATAATCGTTTCGTGCATTGTAATTGCGCTTTTTCCGTGCTATAATTTGAGCAATAAGTGCAAAAAAAGGAGAGTAAAATGAATCAATTTACTGAAATACAGTTACGGGCGGCAAGCTTTGGCGAAGAGAATGCTTTGCCCGATATTAAAAACGTAAGCTATATTCACGCAGGATTTGAAGTAAAACCCGCAGTATCGGAAGAAGAACGCAGATACATAGGTAAAGGAATGATTGATACAATGATTCCTTACAAAATGCAGGACGATTACGACCGCGACAAAAAATTAAAAAGATTTAAGGCGGTCGTTTTGGAAAACGAGTATTTAAAAGCGGTGTTTTTACCCGAGCTTGGCGCGCGTTTGTGGTCGTTATTCGATAAAAAAAGCGGCAAGGACTTGTTATATACCAACAGTGTGTTCCAGCCTTGCAATTTAGGCTTGCGTAACGCTTGGTTTTCAGGCGGGGTAGAATTTAACGTGGGGATTAAGGGGCACAATCCGTTGACTTGCGCGCCGTTGTTTACGGAGCTTTTAGGAGATACTGGCGTGCGCTTTTACGAATACGAACGGATTAGAGGACTGTCGTATAGCATAACCGCTTGGTTACCCGAAGGGAGCGAAACGCTGTATATCCGTACGCGCGTGGAGAACGCTTCGGATAAAGAAACGCAAATGTACTGGTGGTCGAATATCGCTTTCCCTGAAACGGAAAACACGCGTGTGATTGTTCCGGCAAGCGATGCGATACATTGCTTGTATCAAGAGGATCATTACGTAGTTAATAAACAGTCTATTCCGATCAACGAGGAGGGCGTAGACGTAAGCCGTCCGATGAATTTGATAGCGTCTAACGATTATTTTTATAAAATTCCCCCGCAGGAGAGAAAATGGATAGCAGCGGTAGACACAAACGGTACGGGTTTATTGCAATATTCCGAGTCGTTTATGAAAGGCAGAAAGCTGTTTCTTTGGGGTAAAAAGGCTGGCGGACGGCACTGGAATGAGTTTTTATCAGAGAAAGGTCAGGCGTACATAGAAATTCAAGCCGGTTTAGCGCATACGCAATTAGAGCATATTCCTATGCCCGCAAATGCCGTTTGGGAGTGGACGGAAGCGTACACCTCTTTGGACGGCACGCAAAGCAGTTTTTATGGCGACTGGGCTACGGCAATTAAAACCGTGGAGAATACGCTTGCAGACAAAGAAAAAGCGGCGGTAAGCGTTGCGCCCGAAAAACTTTGTGAATTAACGCCTCCCACGGAAAGCAGACTTGTTTTTTATGGCAGCGGTTGGGGTGCGTTGGAAAACGCTACGCGTATCAAACGAAATAAACCGCTTATTGATAGCGTTTGCGCGTTCCCTTATAGAGATACGGCGGAAACGAGAGATTTCCATTTCTTGCTTGAAAACGGTTATTTGCCTGAAAAATCGGTAGACGAAACGCCCAACGGTTACGTTGCGGGCGAGTTTTGGCGGGACGCGATGTTGCAGTCGTTACAAAATGAAAGCGGACGGCATTGGTTTACCTATTTGCAACTCGGCGTTACGCAGTACGCGTTGGGCAAGCTTGCAGAAGCGCAAGAGGCTTGGGAGAAATCCTTGGAAAAGACTCCCTCGCTTTGGGCGTACAGAAATTTGGGTATGTTGTATTTGAACGAGTACAAGCAGACCGAACAAGGCTTAGCATATATGCGCAAGGCTTATCAAACGAAGATTGCGCGCGATACCTATGCCTTTCTCAAAGAATATGCCGCAGTTTTGACGGCAAACGGATGTGATAGCGAATGGCTGGAAGTGTATCAAAGTCTTTCGGCGTCTTGGCAAGCAAAGAGCCGTTTGCAGGTATTTACGGCAATTGCGTTGCTTAATACGGATAAGCCTTACGAGGCGGCGAAAATTATTACCCCGCAATTCGTTTTAAGCGACGTTAAAGAGGGCGAGCTGTCCGTGTCCTATCTTTGGAAACAAATATACACGGCTATCGTTAGAAAAGAAACGGGCGCAACACAAGCGGAAGCGGAAAAAATAGCGGGAGAGAAATATCCTTTGCCCTACGAATTGGATTTCCGTATGCACGACTGACCAGTAAAAATGCAGCAACTTAGGAGAATGAAATTATGCAGTTTCAGGATAAAGTGATAAAGCCATTTACGCCCGTAGAGGCGGAGGAAACGCAAAACGCCGTAAAAGTTGGAATAATCGGTCGTGAATATACCTTTTCGGGAAATTCGTTGCCGTGTTCGATTTTATCGAAAGAGAAGGAAATTTTGAACGCGCCGATGCGTATCGTATTAAAACAGCACGGTGAAGAAGTCCCTTTTACGACGACAGCCGTACGCTTATGTACGCACACGCAAGAAAACGCGGTAATCGTGGGCAGTATGCAAAGCGACGAGTTTATTATCAACACCTCGTTTAAGGTAGAATACGACGGTTATTGCTATATAGATTTAAAACTGATGCCCCGTGGGAGAACGGTTGCGGAAAACTATGAAACGGGGAAAGCTCCTCGCGAGCGTGATTATCAAATCGAGGGCTTATGGTTGGAGATTCCGTTGCATACGGAAAACTCTTTCCTGTACCATTTTTTCCGTAACGGTACGATATATAGAGAGGACGGTTCGGTTTATAAGCCTGTGGGCGAGGACGATTTCGATAACGTCAGCGGTATGTTGGAGGAAAAGGAAAGCTATCGTCTTAGTTATAAAGGAATGTTTTGGCTGGGCGACGACGAGCGCGGTATAGGCTTTACTTTCCCTAGCGATGAAAATATCCAGCCGATAGAGGAAAACCGCTTTTTTGAAATCATCAACAAGGGCGCGGAGCGTGTATTGCGTATTCGTTTTTTGGACAGTTTTCCTAAAATTTGGGCGAAGCAGTTGCGGGAAAACCCGCAGCCTGTCAGCGCAATGCACGACGTACTTTATCCCATTTCCTATTCGTTTGGAATGCAGGTAACGCCGATAAAGCCGTTTCCGACGAACGCGCTTATCCATAATGCGTTACATATTGATTGCTTCAAAAAAATCAAAGGAGATTATGCGGATTTCTTTGCAAATCCCGTCGTCGAAGGCGACGAGGAAATCGGTTACGACAGGTTAAAGCGTTTGGGGGTTACCACGCTCGTTTTGCATGAAAAATGGAATAATATGCAAAACTATCCTGTTTTGAATAAATTTACGCAAAATCAATTGCAAACCATCGTAAAAGAATGCCATAAGCGGGGAATAAAGGTGCTTCCGTATTTTGGGTACGAGCTTTCTACACTTGCACCGAATTTTACGGAAATTCAAGAGGAAGCCATCATTAAAAACGACGGTAAACACCGTGGCGGGTGGTGGAGAGAACCCCCGCAACGCGCATATATCGTCTGTTACAATTCTTCGTACGCAGATTTTTGGGTAGAGAATATTAAAAACCTGATAGAAACCTATCATTTCGACGGGGTATATTTGGACGGAACCATTACGATCCACGGTACTTGCAGCAACGAAAAACACGGTTGCGGTTATACCGACGCGGACGGAAAACGCCACGGTACGTATCCCATGCACGCCATGCGCGAGGTCTTGAAAAAACTGTATTCAGTTATCGAGCCGTTGGGCGGAATCATCAATTGCCACGACGCTTCGACCAATTTCTCCGCAATGGGGTTCAGTCATTTGATGTGGTCGGGCGAGCTCTTCCAGTTAAAAGTTATGAAAGAGGGCGTTGAAAAATTCCCGATAGACTTTTTACGGGCGGAATTTACGGGCAGGAATTTCGGTGTTCCCATTGAAATGCTCGCATATCAAAACCGTCCGGTATGGACTTTCGAGCACGCCGCGGCTTTGGGCATGGTACACGGTTCCTTCCCCCGTCCAAACGATATCGGATTCCCGTTGGAATTTATGAGCAAGATTTGGAAAATTACGGACGCTTTTCCTATGGCGCAGTCGGTGTTTATACCGTATTGGAAAAATAACGAACTGACGAGCGATAACGATAAGGTAAAGTGCAGTTATTATCAATACACGGATATCAAAGGCAAAAAGCACGCGTTGCTAATAGCTTCCAACCTATCGGGTGAAACCTTGCACGGGGTAAAAATTCAGGCGAAAAACAGCACGGTAACCGTGCTCAACGGAACGGCAAAAGAAAAACAAGACGGCATCGAGTTCGAGAAATTTACCTATATAATCGCGTCGGTGGATGAAGAATAAAAAAGTGAGGAATAAGGAAATGAAACAGGAATTTATGCTCGGGGTAAACTACTGGGATTCCGTATCGGGTACGGAAATGTGGAAGAGGTGGAACCCCGAAGAAGTAGATAAAGATTTGGCGGCACTTAAAAAATGCGGCGTGGAATATTTGCGCGTATTTCCCAACTGGCGGGATTTCCAGCCTGTAAAGCTGCTCCGCGGGAATAAATGCGAGGGCAGAGAATACGTGCTCGGCGAAAACGAAGAGGATTTAACGGAAAACGAATGCGGTTTAGACTACGTTATGATAGATCGTTTCAAAGCCTTTGCGAGCATGGCGGACAAATACGGAATGAAGCTCGTCGTGTCAATTATGACCGGTTGGATGAGCGCGAGAATGTTTTACCCGCCTGCATTAGAGGGAAAGAACTTGGTTACCGACCCCGAATGCTTGATGTGGACGATGCGCTTTGTCAAAGGAATTGTTACCGAGTTCAAGGACATTAAAAACGTCGTTATGTGGGATTTAGGCAACGAGTGCAACAACTTGGGGTACGTTACGAGCCGTGCCGAAGCGTATACGTGGACGGGGATTATCAGAAACACCATTTTGAGCGTGGACAACACGCGTGAAATTTCGTCGGGTATGCACGGGCTCGGTATCGGCGAGGGGAATTGGACGCTGGAAGACCAGGGCGAATTTTGCGACTATGTTACCACTCACCCGTACCCGTCCCCCTCAATCGGGGCGGATAGCGAACCGTACAACGGCTTGCGCCCTACGATTATGCCTACGGCGCAAAGTCAGTATTATGCGTCCGTTTCTAAAAAGCCTTGCATTATCCAAGAAAGCGGCGTTTTCTCGGAAACGGTAGGCAATGCAAAAATGGGCGGGGATTGGGTAAGAGTTAATATTTTATCCGCCCTTGCAAACGGTTATAAAGGGTATTTATTCTGGTGTGCTATGGAGCATACCAAATTAAAGCACGCGCCCTATTGTTGGGTGAATATGGAGCGTAGCTTGGGTATCGTAGACGTAGACAGGAACCCTAAGCCTGCGGGACTTGCGATGAAGGATATGGCGGAGGTATTGCATAAGATTCCCAACGACCTGCAAAGAAAGACGGATGCGGTATGCGTATTATGTAAAGAAATGCCTAAACACGAAGTGGCTTGCGGCACGTACGTTTTATCGAAAGAGGCAGGCTTTAATATTACCTATGTGAACGAGGGGTTAAGAGTGCCTGAAAGCGATTTGTATTTAATGCCTTGTCCGACAGGTTGGGGCGTATTGCATAGAAGAACGCTAGATAGTGTGTTTGAACGGGTGGAGCAGGGCGCAGATTTATACGTGTCCTTTAACGGCGGACACTTTAACGAATTTGAAAGAATGTTCGGCTTACGCTCTAACGGTATGACGAGGGGTAAGAAAAAGCATATAGCAAAATTCCCGTTCGGCGAAGTGGAATACGCTTGCGATTATGAAATTTATATTGAAAGCATCGGCGCGGAAGTGCTTTGCACCAACGAAGAGGGAAATATCGTACTTTCCAAGTACCGTTACGGAAAGGGAAACGTTTATTTCTTGAATATGCCGCTTGAACTTTTGGTATATAACACGCACGGTGCAATGAACCCCAAGAAAGCGACGGCTAAATATTATGAAATTTACCGTATGTTCGCGGAGAAACAAATAAATAGTTATAAGCTGCAAACGCATAATCCGAATATCGGTATCACCGAATGTAAAGGCGACGACGGGAACGAATACTTGTTTGCAATCAATTACAATAACGAAACGGAGAAAGTAGATTTCTTAACGCCCGAAAATAAAGAACGGTACGAAGTTATTTACGGAAATACGGAAAATTTGCCTGCGTGCGACGGTTTGATTTTGAGGAGGAAATAACGCCATGAATATACAAGACACTTTCTTTCCTTTAAAAAACGGAAGAATAAAATATAACGGCATAACCGATAAAATAAATAAATTTGTGGAGGAAACACAGCTTTTCGACGAGGATTTATGGACGGAATTTGTGGCGCAATTCTCAAAAAAAATGGACGCCAAAGACGGCGGATGGCGCGGAGAATACTGGGGTAAGATGATGCGCGGGGCGTGTTTGACCTATTCGTATACGCGCAATCAAAAGCTGTATCTTCTTTTGAAAAAAGAGGTACTTGCGTTGCTTTCCAAACAGGATAGTCAGGGCAGAATTTTCACTTATACGACGGAAACGGAATTTTCGGGCTGGGATATGTGGGGCCGGAAATACGTGATGCTCGGTATGCTGTATTTTATGGACATTTGCAAAGACCGTGCGTTACGGGCTCGTATCGTCAAAGCACTCAAAAAACACGCGGACTATATCGTGGAACGCGTTGGCGACGGAAAAATATCCGTCGTGGATACGTCGGGTATGCTGGAAGGTTTGAATGCGAGTTCGATTTTAGAACCGTTCGTAAAGCTGTATAATATCACGAAAGAGGAGCGGTATTTGTCGTTTGCGGAGCATATCATTTCGGTAGGCTTTACGAAATCGCAAAATTTGATTGACCTTGTTTTGGAAAATAAGCTGTATCCCTACGAATACAACGTCAAAAAAGCGTATGAAATGATGAGCTGCTTTCAAGGCTTGTTAGAATATTACAAGATCCGCAAAAACCCGCGTCATTTGCAGGCGGTCGTCGCATTTTTCGATGCGGTTGCAAAATCGGAATTGACGGAAATCGGCGCAATGGGCTGTAATTACGAATATTTCAACAATTCAGAGAAAACGCAAACGGAAGAATGTATCAGACCGATGCTGGAAACCTGCGTTACCGTTACTTGGATGAATTGCTGTTATCAGCTGTTGGCGTTTACGGGCGACGTGAAATACGCAAACTGGATAGAGAAATCAGCAAAGAACGCAATGTTCGGCGCGGTAAATATCCAAAGAAATAAAAAACTGAACAAATGGTATTTCGATAAAAATATTATGTTGGAATGGGATACCAAGGGTATGTTTTTCCCGTTCGACAGTTACAGTCCCATTTTAAACGGACGTAGAGCCATTGACATCGGCGGAAAGCGCGATTTGACCGAAGACGGAAAAATTTACGGCTGTTGCTATTGTATCGGCTCGGCGGGTACGGCGATCGCCGCCTTGTACGGCGTTATGCAAACGCAAAAAGGCTACGTTTTTAACGATTACGACCGTGCGTTCTATCGCTTGAAAACTCCAAACGGTAACGAATTCTCGGTAAAAGTAACGGGTGACGCATTCGTCGGAAACGGAAAGATTAAATTTACTTTTAAAATGAAAGAAACGGAAAAAATGCAAATAAAATTCCGTATTCCCGATTGGTCGGATAAGACGAAAATCCGTTGTAACGGTCAGGAAATTTTTGGCGTTAAACCGAATAGCTATTTCGATTTGGAACGGGAATTTTCCGACGGTGATAAGATAGAAGTTTCGTTGGATAACAGTGTAAAGGCGATACAAAAATACGGTAAGATACTCTTGAAAAAGGGTGCGTACGTGCTGGCTCGCGACGAGCGTTACGACGACGGTTTCGACGGCAAACAAAAGCCGATACTTACGAAGAAAGGCAAACCGAACGCCAAACGCGTGCATACGGGTACATTTGATTGTCTTGGGGAATACGCCGTACAAACGGAAGACGGACAAAAAATCACGCTTTGCGATTACGCTTCGGCGGGAAAAGATTGGGATTATACCGATAAGCTCCGTATTACCGCTTGGATGTAGTATAACCAAGCTATAAAAGGGCGATAAATTTTTCAATATTTATAAAAGGTGGAAAAAAGATGCTTGAATACAAAATGAAAGATTTTACAAACGATTCGTGTATTCATATTTTCAAGTTCAAAGAAAAGAGGAATAAAATCGTGCACACGCACGATTTCGTCGAATTTGTATACGTTCTTTCAGGTTCAGCCACACAGATTATCAACGACTGTAAATTCGAAGTGCAACGCGGGAACGTGGTTTTTATCAACTATAAAAATCAACACTCCTTTGAGGTGGGCGACGAATTCGAATATATCAACATTTGTTTGGATATGGACTTCTTTTCAACCCTTTTATACAAAGAAAATTTGACGCCCATTATACTTTTGAAAGAGGTAGACGAATTAAAGAAATTCAACGTAGAAAAGCTGTGCTTTTACGGCGACGAACGCAAGGAGCTGGAAACCCTGCTGTTTGGTATGTTAAAGGAATATACGGATAAAGCGTTATTGTGGGAAAAGACGATTATCAATTATATGAATATTTTTATCAATATCATATTGCGCAAGCGTTCCCTTAACTACGACAAAAAGAGTAATAAAAACGAATGGGACGAGGTAGTCGAATATATCGAGGCGAATCTCAGCGAGGAACTTTCCCTGCCGCTTATCGCACAGCGTTGTTTTTATAACCCGTCGTATTTTAGCAGGATTTTCAAGGAGCGTTTTCATATGAACGTTTCCGATTATATAACCTATAAGCGGATAGAAAAAACAAAATATTTACTGCGGACGACGGATATGACGGTAGAAACGATTGCAGGTGAAGTGGGATATAAGAATCGCAGTTCGCTGTATCGTGCCTTTTTGAAATTAGAGGGTGTTTCTATCGGCGAGTATCGCGAGCGTTGCGGGGAAAAGACAGACGGCGCATAAAAACGGTGCAAACGATAAAAAAATTACGGGGAGAGTTATGATTACAGAAAAAAATACGGTTATTCGTATCAATACAACCGATTTAAACGGTAACGGTAAAATCTATATAGTGGCTGAACGCGAAATGCGTTCCGTCCGCTTGTCCGTTACCGAGAAACAAACAGGCAGAAAATTCGACTTTACTTACGAAGTAAACGGAAAGGAAACGGATTTGGAGTTTTCCATTGAAAATCCCATGCTTTGGTCAACCTATATTCCCGCGCTGTACGAGTATACAATGCAAATTTCTTACGGAAGCAGCGAGGAGGAAGTCAACGGGGCATTCGGTTTTAGACAGCTTGGCACAAACGGCAAAAACGTAACCTTGAACGGTACGCCGATATTCATTCGCGGTTTTATCCGCGGTATCAAATGCCACGACCATAAAAATAACTGCCAACTTTCCGAATACGAATTTTATAAAAAGAACTTAACGCAAGCGAAGAAATTTGGTTTTAATTACGTGCGTTTTCATTCAACGATTCCGCCCAAGGCATTATTTCAAGCCGCAGACGAAGTAGGTATGCTCATACATATTGAATTGCGCCCCGAGGAAGATGAATATAACAATTTGGAAGAAATGCTTTTTTCCACACGCGACCTTGTATCCGATGAATTTGTAGAAGGGGTAATTAACGAATATTATAATTATCCTTCTTTGGCGGTGTATTGTGTGGGGAACGAGTTGAAATCGCTCGGTAAGCCTGAAAGAATTGTAGAACTTGGCGAATTTATAAAGAAAACGGATTCTACGCGTTTATTCGTCGATACCTGTGCTTGGGGAGAAAAGGATAGACCGAATATTGATTTCGACGTACAGCATATGAGTTATTATTTTCCGTTTGGAAAACACGCGGATATGTTCGCAGATATCAAAAGCGTACATACGTATGCGAAACTTTTTGAAAACGGGGAAGAAGCACAGGCAAAGATGAACGTGCCGTTGATTGCGCACGAGGTGTGCCATTATACCTCGCTTCGCGATTTTAAAAACTTAAAAGAAAAATTTGAGAAGTATAACGTAGAAAAGCCTTGGTGGATAGACGAGGAATTGAAAATGATTCAAGCGAAAGGCTTGACGGATATTTACAGTGAATTGTATAAGGCGAGCCGTGATTTTCAAGGCGAGTGTTGGAAAACGGCATTGGAAGCAATCCGTTCCAGCGAGATTTTAAGCGGATTTCATTTCTTGCAGTTTTCTGATACGGACGTGTATGAAAACTCTAACGGCGTCGTCGATTGTTTTGACGATATTAACTACGTTACGCCAGAATTTTTCAACGTGTTTAACGGTGATGAAATCTTATTGACGGAATTAAATTCCCGTCAGTATACCGTGGGCGAAACGTTAAATCTTCCTATCAAATATTCGAACTACGGAGAAAGGAAAGAAACGGTTGCAGACTTTTCTTTTGCCTTGAAAAATAGCCAAGGAAAAATTTGTGCGAGCGGGGAAATCAAGAATATCGAGGTGCGTTGCCGCGGTTTGTACGAGATTTGCCGTATTAGCGTGCAGCTCCCAGACGAGAAAAAATCCGAGCAGTATACGTTCGAAGTTAAATTAGAAAGCAAGAACGGAGTTTTAGCGAAAAATAGCTGGAAACTTTGGGCATATTATGCAGAACAAAAATATACGTACGAGCAGTTTATCCATTACGAAAAAGACGGCGTGGTAATAACGGTGGATATTCCCACCTGTTTAGAGGCTCTTAAACAGGGCAAAAAGGTGTGTTTAGTATATCGAAGCGAATGGACAAGACACGTGCGGAATAAGACGATGGAAGCACCCATGTACGCGTTGAGAGCGACTTGGAATAGATTTAAACCAGTTATTTGGGATAGAGGAACGAACTATGGCGGGCTTTGCCAGCAAAACCTGTTAAATAAATACGGTTTTATAAGCGAGAAGTATTACGATTTCAACTATTCGCAAATTACCGAGGACTGCGATAAGATTATTTTAGACGATTTTCCCGTGCAAGTACGTTCGATTATTTCAGGCACAGACAAAAACGTCCGCGACCGCTTTGACGCGTATACGTATGCGTTCAATTTGCCGGAATTACAGTACGATAGAACGCTTCGGAATTTCTCGTACTTATTTGAGGTTGGTGTAGACAATGGAAGCTTGCTCGTTTGCGGATTGAATATGACGGGCTTAAATGAATTTGAACCTTCTACTGAGGCTATGGCAAATTGTATTATTCGTTATTTGTATTCCGAGGATTTCCAACCAAAGAATAAAACGACCGTATCGGCATTGAAAGAATATATGATACAATGTGCCAAAGAGCCGATAAAAGAGCGAATGATGACGCAATTTTGGCAACTGGACGATACGCCCGTGGAATCGAAAGTATACTGGGTGGAATCGAAGCAATATTTATTAGAAGAGTAAAGGAGAATAAGTATGTATACAGTAGAACAGTGGAATAAAATCCGCGAGGAATACAAGCGGATATTGCAGGAAGAGGAATACGGGGAAATGCCCCCGAAGCCCGAAAAGGTAGAAGCGGTTTTGTTGGATAAAAACGAGTGCTGTGCCGGCAAAGGCGTACAAAAGGATTTTATGCTGACGGTTACCTTTGAAACGGGTGAAACGGTTTCCTTTCCTTTCGCCACCGTTTTTCCTACGGGCGCGAAAAATAATAAAGCAGTGGTGCTTTTAAATTTCGGACCTGAACTTCCGCATAAGTATTACCCCACGGAAGAGGTGTTGGATAAAGGCTGGGGCGTTGCCCGTATCTTTTATAAAGACGTTGTTTCGGATACGCCTACCTTTGATTCGATGAACAACGAAAGAATATTAAGAAAATTATGCCCGCATACGGGCAGGCTTATGATGTGGGCGTGGTCGGCGATGCGCGTTTTAGACTACCTTTGCACGATGGAAGAGGTTGATAGTAAGCACGTCGGCGTAGTCGGGTTATCCCGACTTGGCAAAACGGCTTTGGTGGCGGGCGCGTTTGACGAACGCTTCGCTTTCGTACATTCCAACTGCTCGGGCACGGGCGGCGCGTGCTTGTATAAAGAAATCGTGGAAACGAGCGAATACATAAAAGACGTTTTATATAGCTGGCACTGGTTTTGCGATAAATTCGCCTCCTACGAGGGCAAGGAAAAGGAATTGCCGTTTGAGCAAAATATGTTAGGCAGTTTGATTGCGCCGAGAATACTCAGCGTGGTATCGGCGGAAGAGGATTTATGGGCTACGCCCAAAGGCGAATTTGCTTTTTGTAAAGAGAGCTCGCCCGCTTGGGAAGTATATGGCAAAAAGGGCTTGATTGCGCCTGAAAAGGCAGAGGTAAACCATACCTATTACGAGGGCTCGGTGGGATATTTTTACCGTAGCGGAACACATTTTATGTCGCGCGAGGATTGGACGAATACGCTCGATTTCTTCGACGCTAAAATACGCGAGGAAGAATAAAGCGGTAGAGGGGAAAAATACCAAAATAACCGCTTTTTGCCATCAGTATTGTATGGAACATACAAAATAAGGGCGAAAAGATTGTTGATTGTGTCATAACACTACTTAATTGCTATCTCTGGAACAAAGAGGTAATGAGATGCAACACATAAGTAAAAAATCCCTATTGACATCAATTTTTTTGGTATGGTATAATATTTGTAAGAAAAAATCGTTTTTCTTGTGAGAAGCGAAAGAAAAAAAATAAATATTTTTAGAGGTGAAATTATGAAGAAAATATCAAGAGTTGCGTTTATGCTTATGGCTGCGACGATGGCACTTTCCACGGTAGGCTGTAACATCGGCGGCGGTGGCGGCGGAAGCTCCGATAATACCGTCGTATACGTAAATGCCAGAGATTGTGGCTACGGTACCGACTGGATTAAAGACGCGGAAGCGGAATTTGAAAGACGGTATAAAGACAAGGAATACGAAGCGGGTAAGATAGGCGTGGATTTAGAAATAGAGTATACGAAAGCACAAAATTTGAGCTCTATGAACAGCTCGGGCGACGTTATCTATATCGGTACGCAAGGTTACGCCGCGCGCGACTTGGCGGCAAATAATTGGTTGCTCGATTTGACGGAGGTCGTAAACGAGAAATACGATACGAGAAACGGACAGCCTATCTCTATCAAGGAGAAAATCGATCCCATTTATTATAACGTATTGTCGAATAAAAAGGATAAAATTTACGCATTGCCCGGGCAAGCCTCCGGCTACGGTTTAAGCTACGATAAAACGCTGTTCGACCGTATGAATTTCTACATAGCAGATCCCGTTTCCAACGGCACGAACACCGCCGACAATATCAAGGAATACAGCGCCTTCGGGACGACGGTCGGGTTTATTAAAAATTCCAAAGCGAAAAAGAGTTGCGGTGCAGACGGCGTATACGGTACGTACGACGACGGATTGCCTACGGCATTGACCGAATTGATTGTACTTTCCGCATATATCAATTCGACGGGTACGGTCGTTCCCTATACGATGACGGGCGCACAGCCCGAATATGCAAACTATTTTATGCGCGCGTTGAGCGAATCGCTGGCGGGACCTGAGGAAGTGCGTGCATTGTACGACTTCCAAGGCGAAATCGAATACGTGGAAGAATTTTTGAACGAACCTCTTATGAGCGGCATCAACTACGTGAAAAAGCCCAAGACGAATAAAGTTACGCTGACGGCTGAAAACGCAGGGGAACAGTATAAGCTGACGCGTACGGCGGCACGCTATTATGCGAATGCGTTTATGGATATCATTTATAATCAGCACTGGATGTCGGGCGATTCCACGATGAGCACCGTTTCCCACATTGACGCGCAAGGCAGATTCCTTTGTAGCGGCGAAAACGGTATTCCTACTACGGCGATGTTGATCGAGGGTGCGTACTGGTACACCGAAGCGGTGCAGAACGATAAAATGGAAGAATATACCCGTTTGACGGGTAATGCGGAAAGAGACGTGCGCTGGATGCCGTTGCCCGTTACCTACGATAAACCCATTTTAAAACCCGAAGACAAGCAAATGCGCGCGATGGTAAACTCGGCAAATACCGACTTCATCGTTATCAACGCAAGAGAGAAGAACGAGGGTGTTTTGAACGCGGCGAAAGACTTTATTAAAATGGTTTATTCGGACGAATGGCTGTCTTACTATTCGGGGAGCACGGGAAGCCTTAGAGCGGCTATGAATTACGAGATTTCCGAAGAGGATAACGCAAAGCTTTCTATCTTCCATAATTCCGTTTTGGAGGCGTCGCACGACCAAAACACGGCTTGGATATACGAATCGACCGAAAACGAAGGGTATTTGAATAACATGAAGGCGTTTAGAGAAATGTTCTCGTGGCCGAAGGTTCCCAACCCCTATTCGGGCGGCGTATTCGTAGCGTTGCAGGACGGACATCACGCACAGGCGATTTTTGAATCCAACTGTTGGACTGCTGACGCTTGGAAATTTTAATTAGACAGTGAGGCTAATTATGCAAGAAACGGTTAAAAACGCGGAAAAGAGAATCAATTACCGCGAACGGGCAAGATTACTGTTTTATATTTCTATCGTGGTTTTGCCGTTGTTACAGTTTTCTATATTTTATATATACATAAACTTCAACTCCATAAAAATGGCGTTCTTTACCTATAAATCTTCGGCAGAGGGCTATTATTACGAGTTCGCGGCGTTTAAAAATTTTGCCGATGCTTTTAAATTGCTGGGTGACAGCGGTTACATGGTTAAAAATTCCATGACGATGTGGCTGGTGCATTTAATTATCGGTACGCCGTTGCAGTTCTTGTTTTCGTTCTATATAGCAAAACGCTATGCAGGCGCAGGATTTTTCAAGGTTATTCTTTTCCTGCCGCAGGTAATTTCGTCACTCGTATTTGCACTTTTGTATAAGTATATGGTAACGGACGTATTTCTTGCCGTAGCAGATTTTTTCGGTAGCGAGGTTAAGCTGGGCTTGTTGGATAACCCTAAGACGCAGTTTCCAATGGTCGTCGTTTATCAAACCTGGATCGGCTTCGGTACGGGTATGCTGATGTACAGTAATGCAATCAGTGCAATACCGCAGGAAATCATAGAATCGGCGCACTTGGACGGCGCAAACCTGTTTCAGGAATTTATCCACATCACGCTTCCGTCTATTTGGCCGACCTATTCTTCCATGTTCTTGATAGGCGTTACGGGTATTCTGCTCAACCAAGGCGGCTTGCACGCGATGTTTGGTACGAACGCAACGCATATCGGTACGTTGGGCTATTACATCTTCGTAGAAGCGCAACGAATGACGGAGGGTATGAGCGGGAATTTCAGCTTGATTTCTGCATTAGGCTTGATTCTGTCTATGATTTTGATACCCTTGACCCTATTTACCAAGTGGGCGCTTAAAAGATTTGGACCGAGTGAGGATTGACAGTATGGCAAAGAAAACAAGTGCATTAGATAAAGCAGATAAAAGTATTGTAAGCAGATTGGTAAAGCTAATCGGTTTGATTATATTGATTACCTATTCCTTTACCTTGTTGTTCCCGCTTGCTTGGGGCTTGATGACCTCTTTAAAATCCAACTACGATTTTCAATATTTCAGCAAAGCGTTGGGGCTTCCTATCCTTGAACACAGCCACGACGAACTGTTCCGTTTGAAAAACTACGTGGACGTTTTCGAGGGGTTGACCTTTAAAAAGCGCGTATCCTTTTATATCGGCGCAACTCCGATTACACACAACCGCGAACAGAATTTAATTTCTATGATACTGAACAGCCTTTTGCTGGCAGGAAGCGCGGCGGGCTTACAAACCTTACTTTCCGCTATCATGGGATATATGCTTGCAAAGTATCCGTATAAATCGAGTAAAATTATTTATATGATTACGATTTTTACGCTGACCATTCCTATCGTGGGTACGATGCCTTCTATGTTGGAATTTATGCGTGCAACGGGCTTGTACGATACCTATATCGGCTGGATATGCCAAAACTTCCACTTCGGCGGGATTTATTTCCTGGTATTCTTCTCATTATTCGAAGCGATGCCAAATTCCTATGCGGAAGCGGCGGAAATCGACGGGGCTAATCAGTATACGATACTCTTTAAAATTATACTGCCCTTGCAAATCAACGTAATCGGCACGGTATTCTTAATTCAATTCGTGGCACAGTGGAACCAGTACCAAAACCAAATGATTTATATGCCTACCTATTCAACCTTGTCGTACGGCGTATACCGTTTGGTAAACGAAGTAAAAGTGGGTAATTTGGCAACTGTCCCCGGCAGATTGGCTACCTGTATGCTGTTGGCGATTCCCGTATTGATTCTTTTCATCATTTTGAAAGACAAGATGATGGGCAACGTAACGATGGGCGGTATCAAAGGATAAAAGGTGTTTTATGAATAAAAGCTTGACAAAAAAAACCAAAATAAGAACCCTTGCGGTATTGTTGCTAACCGTTATCGTTTTGCTTTTTAGCTTCGGCGCGATAAGTAAAACCGACCGTGCGGGTGCAAGCGAAGCGCAAGTAGCCTTACAGGAAGAGTGGAAAGAGGAATACGCCGTCGGCAGCGTTTGGACGGCACCTGCTTCCGCGAAGATTCAGGTAGGAGACGCGATCTTGGATGTCGTAAATACTTATTTGGTGTATCCCGACGGGAAAATTTACGATAAAGATACTTACGAATTAGACCAAACGGGTTGTTATACGGCGTACTTCTTCGCAAATTATAATGGCAGGGAAGTATCTGCCCAAAAGGAATTTTTCGTGTATTCTCATGCGCACAGCGTGCCCGACGGTGCGGTATGCGAATATAAAGAGCAACTGACGATGACGGACGAAGCCGTTTCAGGGCTCAGCGTTCGTTTGGCGGAAGGTACGGCGTATGAATACGGCGCGACCATTGATATTTCGAACGCCGATTTAACGACGCCTTTGGCAACGATTTACTCGTTTAACAGCTCAATGCGCGAGGGCGGCGCAGGTTATAACAAACTGCAATCGCAAATTTTAGTGCTCCGTTTAACGGACGCTTACGACGAAACCAACTACGTGGATATCGAATTGAGCTTTGACGTTGAAGGCTACGTCAACAAAACGAAGCTCCGTTCGCAAGGGCTTGTCGATCAGGCGAAAATCGACGCGGCAGGCAAAACCTACGACGAACTGACCGATGCGGAAATTGTCGATTACTTAAAAGACGGCGTTGACCTTGGCGACGCACGAATGGGCGATTACCGTTACGGAAGATATTTCCGTGCCGGCACGTCGGAAGTTTTGCCGAGAGGCTTTAAGAAAAATTCTACGGGCAACAAAACGAGCTGGCCGGTAATAGAGTACGAGGAAGGCGTATATTACGATATTTGCCACCGTACGACTTATCTTGGCAACGTATGGGGACCGTACGGAGCGGAGGCTGTACACAATCCGCTGGGAAACGATCCCGTAGAGTTCTATTTCGATTACGATACCTGTAAGGTATACGCGCAAACCTACGACGCGAAGGGGACGCCCAAGATGACGTTCGTATCCGATTTAAGATGTAAGGATGCGTACACAACTCCCTTCAAGGGCTTTACGACGGGCGAGGTGCGGTTGTCTATCTTCGGCGAATGGTATAAACAGAGCTACGTTAATTTTGAGGTAAGCAGTGTATACGGAGTCAGCGGAGAGGCACTTCGTAAAGAAACTGCACACGAAACGAATGCGCCCGTAATTAAAGCGGCGGTGGAAAACGAAACGCACGGTGAGATTGTTATTGCAAAAAACGAACCGTTTAGCGTATTCTCTTACGACGTTGTAGACGTAAGTCCTATCAAAGAAAGCGTCGTTAAGGTTTATTATCAATACGGTTCTGAACAAGAAACCGTGGTAGGTGTCAAAGACGGCAAGTTTACGCCTAAAAACGTAGGCGAATATACAATCGTTTACGCGGCAAGGGATATCTACGGTAATTACGCTGAAAAGCACGTTTCGCTCAATAGTGTGGAATGTCCTAACGGTCAAAGTCTGTATTTAGCGTTGGCAAAGGACGGCGACGTTTCGTTGAATGCTTCGGAAACGGTGCAGTTAGACGGCGGGAAAACCTATCAGCTGCCCACCTACGAGATACAGAGCGCAAACCGTTTTGAAACCACTCTTTCAATGTATCTTTTACACGAAAGCGATACGAGCAAAAAGATTGCCGTAGACGAAAAGGAAAACGTGCTGACCTTGTACGAGCTGGGCGGTTATACGCTGGTTTATGAATACAAGGACGCAGTGCAAACGAAAAAGACTTGTTTTGAACTCAACAGCAATCCCTCTAACGAGGTTGCTTTAAAGCAGACGCCCATTTTACCGAGATACTTTATCAAGGATTCGAAGTGTTCCTTAGAGCTTGGCGAAACGATTTCCTTTGCAACGGCAGGGGCGACGGTAAACCCTGACGTATTCGTTAGCTTTGACGGCGGCGTGTACGAGCAGGTAGACGCAAACAACGTCGAAATTACGGGCAAGCAAAATATCAAGGTAAAATACGCTTACGGCGAAAAGGTTTTGTATGAAACCAAAAACGCGTTGCCTATCGTAGACGTCGGTTATGCGGATTCGCTGGATATGAGTAAGTATTTCCTCGGTAATTTCTATAAGGACGTCAACGAAAACAGAATCCAGTTTGCCGCGAAAAAGACAAGCGGAAGCGAAACGCTGGAATTTATCAATCCGATATCCTTTGCGAACTTCAAATTTGCGTTCGAGGTATTGCCCGAATATGCAAACTTCGAATATCTGGCGATAGAGTTTACCGATTATTATAATAAGGAAAACAAACTGACAGTCGTATACGGCAAAACGGCGACGGGCTCGTATTATGAAATCGGCGGAAGCAAATACGAATTTACACAGCCGTTTGCGTCCTCGAATCAATTGTCTTACGAAAGCGATTCGCAGGAGTTTAAGACGTATTCGGGCTCTACGATGGGGCTTAGCAATCCCTTTGAAAAGGATAAAGTGTATATGACCGTTACGTTGCATAACATAACGGACGAAAGCGCGGTAGATATTTCCCGAATTAACGGTCAGATAATAAACGAAACGTCGATGGACGTTGTGAAAGCGGACTTTACGTTGGTGCATTTAAGCGGAACGTATAAAGTCGGTTCAAAGCTGACGGTTCCGAAGCCGTATATCACGGACGTGCTTTCGCCGTACTTGGCTTGTAAGTTCTTATTGACGGTTGAAACGCCGAGCGGAGAATACTACAAGGACGAAAACGGCAAGACGTACGTCAACGTAGCGATGGACACGGAAACGGTGGATATTATGCTCAGCTCCTACGGTTTATACCGTATTCGCTATACCTATACCGATTCGGATGCGTACTTAAATAAGGACAGCCGTTTGGTAGACGTTTACGTAACCGACAGCGAAGCGCCGATTATATCCATTGCGGGCGGTTATAACGAAGAAACCGTTTTAAGCGGGAAAGTCGGAGATACGGTAACGCCAGCGGGCTATACCGTAACGGATAACGTTACTTCGGCGGATAAGCTGTACGTAAATATTGTAATCGTATCGCCGGATAATATTATGGATACGGTTACGGACGGGAAGGGATATACCTTCTATATGAAAGGCGTATACGTCGTTTATTATATGTGCTTGGACGAGGCAGGAAATTACGCCACGGTAAGCTACAATATAGAAGTTGAGTAACGCAGGAGAGTTTTTATGAAAACAAAAAAATTATTAAAAAGAATAACCGCGTTGCTGATTTGCGGTATTACCTTGTTCGCAGGCGTTGCATGCAAGGGATGTAATGACGAGGAAGAAAGCTCGGAGAGCGGAGGGAAATTACGGGAAACGTATGCCTTTGAGGGAACGCATATCCATAACGTTTCCGATACGGATATTCCGCTTGTTACGAACGGTTCGACGGACTACGTCTTGGTTGTGCCCGACGAAATGACAAATATATTAAGGAACGCAAAGGAAGATTTCCAACTGCTCTTTAACAAAGCAACGGGCATCAATATAAGCGTTTTAAAGTCGTCTGGCGCAATGGAGCAGGGCGGTCATACCAAAGAGTCTAAATATTTATCAATCGGCAACCACGAGTTGTTTCAATCGACGGGATTAACGGTATCTGCAAGCGAATTGGGCTACGACGGTTACCAAGTGATAACCAAGGATAAGTCGGTGTATATGGTTGGCGCGTATGAAACGGGTAGTGCGTTTTCAATCTACTCTTTCTTCGAGCATATGTTCAATTACGCGTTCTACTATACCGATTGTTTAGAAATAGACACCAACGTAAAAAATATCAACTTAAAGAATTTCGATGTAAAAGAAGTTCCCGATATTCCTATGCGTGCGGGCTCGACTTGTGCGGAAATGGACTATACGCGTGACGTTGAAGGCGGTAAATATTTAAGAAACCGTTTGAGAAGACCTTTTAACGAAAGTGCTTATATTATGCGAGCGCATAAATCGTACAGTATGTCCTCTCCCTCGGCACCCGACCACACTTCCTTCTACGTGCTCCCGCCCGAAACGTATATGGCAGATCACCCCAACTGGTATTCTACTTGGAATTTACAGCTTTGCTATACGGCAAGGGGGGATAAAGAAGAATTTGAATGGATGTGCCAAGAAGCGGCGAAGAAGGTTATCTTCTCATACGTGAATTATTCGAAAGAAGCATATCCGTACTTGTCCTTCTTCCATATCGGTATCGAGGACATCGGCGGACACTGTGCATGCGAGGCTTGCCAAGCTTTGGTTACGCAGTACGATGCAAACGTTGCACCGCTGATTCCTTGGATGAATCGCGTGGGACAAATCTTCGACGCTTGGCAAAACAGTAAATCCAGCGAAGAACGCAGAGCGTTATTTAGCAAAACGACGGACGAGGAATGGAACGGGCAAAACCAAAAATCATTTTTGGACGTAGACCCTACGCCGCATATCCGCGAGGATTTCAGGATAAGCTTTTTTGCCTACGCCGCGTTAAACGCTCCGCCCAAAGCAACGAAGGACGAAGCGACGGGTAAATACGTCGTGGATGACGAAATGAAGCTTTATAAAAATATCGCCGTTTATTGGGCACAGACCAACGTGGACTGGCAAAAATCTATGCTCGACGAAAGCAACGCAAACTTCCGATATTCGTATGAGGTATGGAGCACGCTGACGGATACTTTCATCAATTGGAATTACGGTTCAAGATATAACGATTTATGGACGTTTTACGATAATTTCGACTCTTTAACGTCCGAACAGTATAAATATTACGTAAACTGCAACTTAAAATTCCATAAGATAGAAAATGCAGGCGGTGCGTCGCAGCATTCCCGCGACACGGCTTTCAACGCATTAAAGATGTATTTGGAGTCTATGTTAGCGTGGAACGTAAATCTGGACACGCAAGAGCTCATCGACGGTTGGTTCGACGCGATGTACGCGGACGCGTCCGAGGCGATGAAAAAGGTGTTCTACGACTGTCGCTCGTATGCTTCTTATCTTGGTAACGTACACGGCTTGTACAAAAAACACAGTATAGCGGAAGCGATTGCCGACAAGAAGTATTGGCCCAAACAAGCGGTGCAAACTTGGATGAAATCAATTGAAGCGGCGGAAACGCATATTGCGAAATATAAGGAAAGCGACCCTGAACTTTACGAGCTTGTTCGCGGCCGTATCCGTACGGAATACGTCGCGCCCGCGTATTTGTATATCCAATTTTATAAAAATGAAATTCCCAGTCGAGAATTAGAGGAATTGTTAGAAAGCTTGCGCGAGGACGCGGTAAAATACGATTTGGAAAAGACCTCTAATGCCGATTTGTTCGACGAATACTGGGGCGACTTTATCGGATTAAATTAAAGTAAATACTTAGGAGAAAAATTATGAAAAAAACCATAAAATTACTTGCGATGTTTTTACTTTCCGTATCTATGCTTTTTGCCTTTGCATGCGGAGATACCTCAGAATCTTCTTCCGCAGATACAGGCTCGTCCGAAAGCTCGGGGGCGGATGCAACCTTAACCGTGGATTTCCCTGAAATGGCGTTAAAAGTAGGCGAAGAAAAGCAAATCCAAGGCGTACACGCAGAGGGCTTGTCGGGGCAAATGGAAACGTATACCTCGTCTGACCCTACCGTGGCAGAAATCGACGTTATGACCTTGAAGGTACGCGGTAAAAAAGCAGGAACGGCGACAATCACCGTAACCTACGGCGAATTGACGAAAACGATTACCGTAACGGTTACGGAATAAGCGTTTGATGAACGGAAAAAAAGCGAAGCTAACCGCGTTGTTACTTGCAGGTGCGTTTGGCTGTACCGCGTTTTGCGCAGGAGCTTGCACGACGCAATCCGAAACGCAATCGGATACGCCACCCTCGGGAATTACCGAGCCGTATTTCAATTTAGAAGTATGGAATTACAGGCTTTACGTAGGGGATTCGCGATTGACGATTGTGCAGGCGTTTGGCTTAAACGAACCGCTCGTGTATACGTCGAGCAATCCCGATATCGTATCGTTAGGCAAAGAACCGTACAATCAGACGAGAATTTACGCGCATAAAGCGGGCGAGGTAACGATAACGGTTCGTTACGGATATTTCGAGGATACGATAAGAGTAATAAGTACTTTTGGCGAGTTACAGCCGGAATTGCAATTAAAAGAAGGCGTGCGCGATCGCAACAGGATAAAAGCAAACGAGCCGTTAGATTTATCGGCAAAAGTATTTTTTAATAAAAAATATTTTGAGGCAACCGATATTACTTATCAAATCCGTCGCGACGGCGTTGTGCTTACCGATGGAACGGCTACCGTGCAGGATAGTAAATTTACCGCCTCTGCGGGGATTTACGAGGTAACGCTTACGGCGACTTGGAGTAATTACGTAGGCGAGGGTTTAACAAAGACCGTTACGGTAGAAGTGGCGGAGAATAAGTAACCTTATTAGGAGAAAAAACATGAAAAAATTTACAAAAATCATAGCGGCGTCTTTTATGGCGTTGACAGTGGGCGCGTTTTGGGGGTGCCGTCCGGACGACAATACCGACAGCGGAAGCACAGGACCGAATTCGTCTGACGTTGACGTAGTATTCGACGGCTTCGTCAACGCCGAAGAAATCAATATGCTTGTTGGCGACCAACAAACGCCCACCACGAATTTCAGCGGGCTGAACGTATCGGCAAGCTACGAATCCAGCGCGCCGAATATCGTTTCGGTAGACCAAACGGGCGCATTGACGGCGTTAAGAGCAGGCGACGCGACAATCACGCTTACGTACGGGGCGTATAAAGACACGCTTATCGTACACAGCTCGTTCGGGGATTACGTACCCGTGTTGGTGTTTGACGAGTCGTTGCAAGATAGCGTGATTATCAATAAGAACGAAGAATTAAACGTTGCCGCGCACGTGTTTTTCAATAACAAAGACTTTGAAGCAAACAGCGTGACGTACGAAATCCTCAAAGAGGACGGGAGCGTAGCCACAGCCGACGACGCGATTATCGCAGACGGCGTGTTTACCGCGAAAAAGGTGGGTAAATATACCGTTCATTTAACGGCGACGTGGAGTAACTTTACTGGACAGGGCTTGACGAAGTCGATAGCCATTGAAGCGAATAACGCAATAGAGTTGTATATTAACGACGGCAGTAAAACGAAATTCGGTTTTTCGGGTGACGAGATATACACGACGGCAAGCTTCGACGGAAAAACCTGGAATAATCAAATCCCGTTTGAAATCGTTGCGAAGAATGCGGGTGTTGCGGTAACGCCCACGCTCAACTGGAAAGAAAACGCCGACTGCGTGGTATACGACGAAACGGCGAAAACTTTGACGGGTGTAAAGGCGGGGACGGTAACGCTGGAAATCGTTTACGGCAAGGTAAAACAGGAAATTTCCGTCTTGATTACTCCCGTGGAGGCGGTGTACCAAGGCGAAACCATCGTATTCTCCGCTATGGACGGCACTTTGCCCTTGGAGGAAATTTTCGGCGAAGAGGTGGAGCTGTATTCCGCGTACCAAATAGAGGACGGAGAAAAGACGACGGAATTTGAAATCAAATTCAATAAGGTCAAGGGCGTGGACGCGTTGGTAACGAAAGACGGTCCCGCCGAGCTTACGCTCCTTGTCAACACGCAACAGGCTGGCTATAAAATCAACGTAAAAGCGTATACGAAAGTTATCAAAAACCAGTCGGATCTTTTAAACGCATTCCAGTTGAGAACGGATAATTCGACGGTGGACAGCTACGGACGGATATCTGTGCATACGAACGAACAGAGCGGTTATTATATCTTAGCGAATGATATCGAGGGGAACGGGCTTCCTTATAACGTGCTTTCCGAAACGGTGAGCTATATGTTTGCCGACCCGCATAAGCTGGGCGCAAAAGCGCAAAGCGCGGGTAAGGCAACGAAGTTTTACGAGGCGGGGCATTTACATACGGGCGGTTTGACGGGTACGTTCGACGGTAACGGACATACCATTAAGAATATCGTTATTTCCGAATACGGTTTGTTCGGTATGGTCAACGGCGGTACGATAAAGAATGTGAATATCGAAAACGCGTCGTTCGTGGGCAGATACGGACAAATGCAAACGGCACTTGGCGCGTCCCTTTATAACGCGACGTTGGAAAACGTAAATATTTCCACGCAAAAAATAGGCGGAAGCTGTTATAAAGCGGTTACGGAAAACGGCGCAACAACAGGCTATGCAAGCGAATTGAGCACTGACCAAAGCACCGTTGGGGCATCTTGCGCGTTGCTGGCATATACCTTGGCGGGCGATATCACGATGAAGAATTGCGTCTTTACCGTGCCCGAAGTTACTGCCGTAGATAAAATCGAGGAAAAGGCAACGAACGTTTGGCCCTATTCCATGGGTTCACTGTTCTGCTACGTAACGGGCACGCAAGGCGAGATGAGTACGTTTACTACAAATCTTTCGGGCGTATACGTTATTTCTCCCGTAAAGCTTGGTTATTTCCTTTCAGGATCAAGAGCAGACAGTGTGGTGTATGCGTACGATAATAGCGGTATTAAAGACGATTATAATTCCAGTTATGAAGCGAAATCGAAAGCAGATGAGATTGCGCCGTACTTGATTGGCTTTAACCGTTATGCGGACGAAACGGCAATGCAGACGGCAAATAACGATTACTCTGCGTTTATTCAAAGCGGATACTGGGTAATGGACGAAAACGGACTTCCCGTTTGGAACTCCCGCCCGATCAGCTTTACCGTAAACGGCTCGGATACCTTGGAGTATACCTTGTATACGCAAAGCAGCTACGCAGGTAACGAGTATGCTGTAAGTATGCCTTTTGTGGTAAGCGGTTTGCATGGCACGGAAACGATTACCCCCGATATCGAATGGATAAGCGGTGCGGAATACGTAACCTACAACGCAACAGCAAAAACGCTTACGGCAAACGGAACGGAGGGTGTTGCGGTAGCGAAAATTTCTTACGGCGGAATTATCAGGGAAGTCGTAATTACGGTGTCCAGACCTTCGGTGGTGTATGGCGAAACGGTACTTTTCTCCGCACAGGACGGCACACTTCCCGTGAATGAAATCTGTGGTGAAGACGTAACGCTCGTCAGCGTAACGAGTAGCGACGGTAGCGTTTTAACGGTAGAAAACAACGTAATTTCGGGTATAACGGTAGATAATACGATGGGACCGAAGAATTTAACTCTTTGGCTTGAAACGGAAACGGGCTATTACGAAGTAAATGTAAAAGCGTATACGAAAGTCATTTATAATCAAGCCGACCTGTTAAGCGCACTTGGGGTAAAGACGGTGGCAAGACGGAATATCAACGGCAGTCAAGGCTTCTACGACCTGAACGATAATAACGGTTGCTATATCTTGGCGAACGATATCGTGGGGACGGGCGAAGTTTACGACGTAATGGCAAACGCAACGGACGAAACCGCAGACGAGCAATATAAATTCGGCAGTGCGCTTGATTACAGCACAGGCGAATGGTCGATAAAATATAGCGTATACCCCAACCGCTTGGACGGACATACGGGTGGCTTTACGGGTATTTTCGACGGTAACGGCTATACCATTAAAAATATCACAATCAAGAACAACGGTTTGTTCGGTATGGTAAACGGCGGAACGATTAAGAACGTAAACGTAGAAAACAATACCGTGTATGCAAATCAATCGTATAACCGAGGCTTATTAGCGTATTCGATGAATAACGCAATTCTCGAAAACGTGCGCGTATCGGGCGCAATCAGCGACGACTATTATAAATGGGATTCGACCTTGAATGATAACGCGGGCGGTTGGACGGAAACGGCAGTCGATTACGCAAACAATGCGTGGAATCGCGGCTTCCTTGCCTATATAGGTGGTGGTAGCTCAACGAGATTTACCAACTGCATCTTCAATTGTACCGATATTGAGGGTACGAATAAAGAACACCCCAAAGCTTACGGCTCGTTGTTTGCGTACGTTTGTAGCGGAAACAGTACGGCAACCCGTGACTTTGCCGATACGAATATGTCGAATACGTATGTAATTTCTAATTACGCGTTGTTCGTAAACGGCAATACGGTACACGACGCAAGCAATATAGAAAATGCGAATGCAACCAAGACGTACGAAAACGTTAAACGTTACGAAACGGCGGAAGCAATGAAAACGGCAAACGGTACTTACACGGCGTTTGAAGAGAGTGGCCTTTGGCACTTGGACGAGAACGGACTTCCTGCTTGGGGTAAGGCAACCGTTTCGCAGTAATAAAATCTTAAAAGAAAATTATCCTTGGCAACAGGGAAATAAATAAAACAGAGAGGTGGCGGATAAATGAAAAAAACCTACAAACCCGTAGAGATCGACTTGATCGCTACAAACCTGCCGGACGTTTTAACGGTTATTTCCGGTGAAGACGACCCTTCGGAATTCAACTGGGGACAGTGGATTCCCGGAACAGGTAATTAAAGGAGGAAAAAGGCATGAAAACAAAAACAAAGAAAACAACCTTGTGCGCCGTTTTTGCACTTTGCTCTGCTTGCGTAACACTCGGCGTTGGCGCAGGAATTAAAGCAGAAGCAACCACGGAAAGCACAGAACCCGTAACGGCGGTTTTCGCTATGGAAGACGGCGCTTCCGTCTGCACGGCAACGGGCTATGCAGGTATTCGTTGGACGACGAATATCAATAAGAAGTTTTACGAAGACAACGAGCTTGATTTCACCACGACGAAATTCTACACGCTTATCGCGCCTGCAAGCCTCGGCACGGAAAATCTTACCTATGATAAAATAGCCGACTATGAAGGTACGGAGTACGAATTTACCGTTTTAGAGCGCAGACCTTTATTCGACGCGGACGGAAACGGCAAATTTACCGCTTCGATAAAATATACGCTTGAAGAAGCGGGTTTGAATTTGGAAGTGGGTTCGGAAATGGAACTTATCGCGCGCTCGTTTGCGGTAAAGGCGGATGGTACGGTCGTACCCGCGGGAGAAGCAGATTGCGCCCGTAGTATGGAAGGCGTAGCAACCGCGGCTTTGGTGGCAGGCAACACCAACAAAGAAACGCTGAAAAACTACTTAAATATTGAAAATGCCGAAGATACGACTGCGACGGCGTTAAGCGGTAAGGACGGCTATTATCAGGCAGACGTAAACGCGGGTAAAATCAATATCGCAGGCGCGCCCGAGGATACCTATTCCTTATACGCAGGAGCGAAATTGCTCAAAAAGGACGTTGCAATCAACGGTAACGCTACGTTTGAGCTTACTGAATTTCTTTCTAACGTAACGGCGGAAGACTTAGGCGGATACAAAGACCTGCACCTCGTTGGCGATAACGGCACTCTGTACTCGCAATCGGTGCGTTACGTTTCCCGTATGATTTATAATCAAAGTGATTTATATGAAGCCTTAAAACTTACTGGTTATACTTCAAGCAGTGCTGTTGGTAACGGGCATTGGTATACGTTTAACGATACGCATAACGGATATTACGTATTGGCGAACGATATTATAAGCGATGGAAGCGAAGAATACGACGTATGT
>JAZNDR010000089.1:0-14635 GCA_045588185.1 Candidatus Scatosoma sp.
TTTTACGCCGAAAGTACTTGCAGAGAACTGCCGGGAGGATAGGTAATCGCCGCTTTCCAAAAAAGAACAAGCATCTAAACGATGCTTGTTTCTTTTTTTAGGAAAGCGGCGATTCTCCGCCGTAAATCCCTTGTTCATAACCGAACAAGGTTTTTTGTTATGTATTTTTATCTTGTTGCCTGCCTTATTTGCGCTTGCGCATAACGAAATCGCGGTTTATCATACCGTTTTCTAAAAGAATATCCGTTTGGCTCTCTATTGCAAAACCGTTCTTTTGATAACAGCGCATAGCGCGTTCGTTCGCTTGGTTCACGTTTAAGACGATGTCCTTGCCAAGCTTTATCAGTTCGTCAAATACGAATTTGGCATACCCCTTGCCCCGTGCTTTGGGTAATAGATACAGCTTGTCCATATATGTTTCCGTTTCCCGTTCTACGAACACCAAAACGCCGACCTCGTCGATTTTATAATATCGGTACCCCTGCGCGCGATAGTGCGCTAAACCTTCTGCGGAAAAGTATTTATGGAGTAAAAATATAATTTGTTCGCGGGGTAATATCTTCCCGTAGGTTTCTATCCACAACGGCTCCATAAATTCATAAAGCCCCGTAAAATCTTTTTCCGTAAAAGCCGTTAGCTTCATATGCCCACCTCGCGTTTGGAATATACTCATTGTACTACCTTTTTTTTAAAATGTCAACGAAAGAAAACTCTTGACAA
Organism: Candidatus Scatosoma sp.; assembly: GCA_045588185.1. Lineage (GTDB taxonomy): Bacteria > Bacillota > Clostridia > Christensenellales > Borkfalkiaceae > Scatosoma. The sequence continues at coordinate 721 of JAZNDR010000089.1, forward strand.
GGCAAAAAAACAGTGTTACAATATATATGGTAGTAAAATTCATAACAAAAGAGGGAAATACTATGCGGAAATGGTTGCCGATACTCCTTTTAAGCGCGCTTTGCACTTTCAGCGGGTGTGATTTTTTCAGTTCGTCAAGCAAACAAAGCTCGACGGGCGGGCAAAAAGATGAGCAAAACACCGTTGTTACCTCGCACGCGGACGAAGACAATGACGGACTTTGCGATCACTGTGAGGCGAGTATTGAAACGGAAATCGAATTCTATGCGATAAACGATTTACACGGCAAGCTCGACGATACGTACGCAAATATCGGTGTGGACGAAATGTCGGCGTATTTGCGTTCGGCACAGGAAAAAAACGAGAACGTCGTGTTATTATCCTCGGGTGATATGTGGCAGGGGAGTGCGGAATCCAACTTCACCAAAGGCAAAATCATTACCGACTGGATGAACGGAATGGATTTTGTTTCGATGACGATGGGCAATCACGAATTTGACTGGGGGGAAGCTTATATCGAAGCGAACGACGAGCTTGCGCAGTTCCCGTTTCTCGGTGTCAATATTTACGATAAGGATACGGACGAGCGGGTGGAATATTGCGACCCGTCCGTGATAATCGAGCGGAGCGGTGTGAAAATCGGTATTATCGGCGCAATCGGCGATTGCTATTCCTCGATTGCCGAGGAGCAGGTAGAGGATATTTATTTTAAGGTAGGCAACGAGCTGACCGAGCTTGTGAAAGCGGAATCGGAAAAGCTCCGCAAAGAGGGCGCGGATATGATTGTCTATTCGTTGCACGACGCGGAAGATTCCAATCTGCACCATTACGATTTAGAGCTTTCTAATGGATACGTGGATTTGGTGTTTGAGGGGCATTCCCACACCACCGTTTGCGAGCAGGACGCACGCGGCGTTTGGCATTTACAGGCGGGCGGGGATAATTCGAAAGGACTTTCGTACGCCAAGGTGAACGTGAATATTTTAACGGGCGAAGTGGAAGTGCCGTCGGCGAAGCTGGTGTATCATAATTCGTATCAAAGTATGACAGACGACCCTATTGTGGACGAGCTGTTGGATAAATACGCGGAAGATTTGGAAAAGGTAACGGCGACGCTTGGGCAAAACGACGAGTATCGTAATGCGGATTCACTGGCGAATATAATGGCAAAAGCTTTGTATACGGCGGGTGCGGAGCGTTGGGGAAACGACGGAAAATACGCGGGAAAAATCGTTTTAGGCGGTGGATTTATCAACGTGCGCAGTCCAAGATATTTGCCCGCGGGACAGGTAACTTACGGGGATATTTATCCGCTGTTCCCGTTCGATAACGCCGTGGTGCTGTGCAAGGTGTCGGGCAGTCGGTTGAAAAGTCAGTTTATCGACAGCAATAACTATTTTTGTTATTACGGCGCGGACGGAGAAGCGATTAAAGCGAACCTGAATTATAACGAAACCTATTACGTGGTGGTGGATACCTATTGCGCGAACTACAATTTCCGCGGTATGGGCTTTTTGGAAATCATAGAATATTACGACGAGGCGCACTCGTTTTTCTCGCGTGACGCTTTGGCGGAGTATATCAAGGCGAGCGGTTTGACGCGGAAAGGCGGTTGACGAACACGGCTTGGAGCGCTCCCGAAACGGTAACGGCGGTGTAAAACGAGGTGATATTTTCTGACCGCAGGGCAAACGCCCTGCGGGGTTTTTATACAAAAAAAGAAATGTGAAAAAATAACGAAATATAAAAAAGGACGGCTTGCGTTTATTGACATCTGCGCTAAACTGTGTTAATATTGAATAGACAAAAAAAGGAGTGAAAAATATGCTGGAATTAAGAGATATTAAAAAAGAATATCCTGCCGGCGAAAACACCGTGTACGCGCTCAAAGGCGTTACGCTGGATTTTCGTAAAAACGAATTTGTTGCTATTTTAGGCCCCTCCGGCTGTGGTAAAACGACGATGCTCAATATCATCGGCGGGTTAGACCATTATACGGAAGGCGACCTGATTATCAACGGAAAATCCACGAAAGATTTTACGGAGCGGGAGTGGGACGCTTACCGTAACCATTCTATCGGCTTCGTGTTTCAAAGCTATAATTTGATTCCCCACCAAACGGTATTACAAAACGTAGAGCTTGCGCTTGCGCTTTCGGGCGTATCCAAATCGGAGCGTCGGGAACGGGCAAAGGAGGCTTTGCGTTCGGTGGGTTTGGAAACGCAATTACATAAAAAACCGACGGAAATGTCGGGTGGACAGATGCAACGCGTCGCAATAGCCCGCGCGCTTGTTAATAATCCTGATATCATTCTTGCCGACGAGCCTACGGGGGCGTTGGACAGCGAAACGAGCGTACAGGTTATGGATATTTTAAAGGAAGTATCGAAAGACAGGCTCGTGATTATGGTTACGCACAATCCAGAGTTGGCGGAGAAATACGCCACCCGTACCGTTCGTATGATCGACGGGCGGATAACGGACGATACCGCGCCGTTATCGGACGGAGAAAAGGAACGCGAGCACGCGTTGGATAAAGAAGCCGCCGAACAGGAAATGCAGGTTTTGCCAAACGGCAAGAAAAAGCCGAAAAAACAGAGAAAGCCGTCGATGTCTTTATGGACTTCGTTTTGCTTGTCGCTGAAAAATTTATTTACGAAAAAGGGCAGAACGCTGCTTACCTCGTTTGCGGGAAGTATCGGTATTATCGGTATTGCGTTGATTTACGCCGTATCGCAGGGTATGACCAATTACATAAATATTATACAAGAAGAAACCTTGTCCTCTTATCCGCTTGCGATACAGTCAGAGCATACGGATATGACTTCGTTTTTGCAGTCGTTTATGGAAGCCGCAAAGAGCAGCGGCGATCATAGCGACGAAGAAAGCGTGTACGAAAAGACGGCGTTGTACGATTTGGTCAAAGCGTTCAGCACGAGGGAAACGAAGCAGAATGATTTGAAGTCGTTTAAAGAATTTATCGAAAGCGAACGCACGAACGGGGAGAGCGCTTCGGGGCTTTCTACCGCGCTTGCGGGTGTGCAGTATACCTACGATTTCGATATGCTCATTTATACGGAAAACGTAGACGGGACAATAATGCATTCGGATATGGAATCGTTGGTGGAGGAGCTGATGACGACTTATTTAGGCTCTGCCGCGATGTCTACGCTGTTTTCTTCGTCGATGTTTTCTTCGTCTATGACGTTATGGCAGGAAATACTGTCGGGAAACGACGGCAGTCTTATCAATCCTATGCTGAAAAAGCAATACGACCTCGTATACGGGGATTGGCCAAACGAATATAACGAGATATTGCTCGTAGTGGACGAGAGAAATGAAATCGACGATATGACGTTGTATGCGCTGGGTTTGAAATCGGAGGAAGAGATTGCCGCGATGGCGAACGCCGCAATCAACAACGCGCCGTTACCTGAAACGGAAGCCAAGCATTGGACGTATAAAGAAATTTGCGAGGATATGAAATTCCGTACCGTTTTGGGTAAGGATTGCTATATTGAAAGGGACGGTGTGTATCAAGACCTCAGAAGCACGGATGAGGGTTTGAAATATCTCTACGATAAGGGCTTCGATTTGAAAGTGTCGGGTATTATCCGCCCGAACGAGGACGCTTCCTCGACGATGCTGACGGGTTCTATCTGTTATACGTATAAATTAACGGAGCATATCGTGGCGGAATCGGAAAAGGCGGCGGCAACCGAGGGGAACGTTTTGCACGCACAGCTCGCAAACCCGAACACGGACGTCTTTACCGGGCTTCCCTTTAAAGAGGGCGGCGCGACGATGACGGACGAGGAAAAGGCGGCGGACTTTAAAGAATACGTTACTTCTTTGGATACGGCAGGAAAGGCAGACGCGTACGTAAAAATTATGAGCGTTATGCCTGCGGAACAGCTCAATGCGGCTGTGGCGGAAGCGATGAAAGGCGTTTCCCGCGACGAAATGGTGGAAACAATGACGCAGGCGCTCGTTCAGCAAATGGGTATGGACGAGGCGACCATTCGCGCGTACGTGTCGGAAATGAGCGAAGAGGAGCTTACGCAAGCGTACACGCAATTGGTTGCAATGAAAATACAGGCGGGGTATGCGGTACAGGTGCAGGCAGGCTTGCAAGCCGTTCCCGACGAGCAAAAAGCGTCGCTTTTGGATGAGGCGTTACCGAAGTATACGAATGCACAGTGCGCGGTTTATTACGATAGCGTTTTGACTTTCTCGGAGGATAGCTACGAGGGGAATTTGCAGAAACTGGGTTACGTGGATTTGGCAACGCCCTCGTCGGTAAGCTTGTACGCGTCCTCGTTTGAAAATAAAGGGGTTATCAAAGACGCAATAAAAGCGTATAACAAACGCGTGGGCGAGGAAAAGGAAATCAATTATACCGATTACGTAGACTTAATGATGTCGTCGGTAACGAAAATTATCGACGCGATAACGTACGTGCTGATTGCATTCGTGGCGGTGTCGCTAATCGTTTCCTCGATTATGATCGGAGTAATTACGCTGATATCCGTGCAGGAAAGAACGAAAGAAATCGGTATTCTCCGCGCGATCGGTGCGTCCAAGCGGAACGTATCGAGTATGTTCAACGCGGAAACGCTGATTATCGGTTTCTCGTCAGGTGCGCTCGGTGTAATAGTAACGTATTTGTTATGCTTGCCGATTAACGGGATATTGCACCTGCTGACAGGTATTGGCAATTTGAGCGCATATTTGCCCATTGAAACGGGACTGATTTTAATCGGTATCAGTATGTTGCTTACGCTGATTGCGGGCATAATCCCCTCGCGCAGTGCAGCGAAGAAAGATCCCGTCGTTGCGCTTCGTAGCGAATAAGAGTAAAAAACCGAAGAACGCAAGCCGTAAAAGAGGCTTGCGTTTTTCGGTTGACAGGAAAGGAGTGCTTATGTTATAATAATAAAAAGCGGGGTCATAGCGCAGTTGGTAGCGCGTTTGAATGGCATTCAAAAGGTCAGGGGTTCGACTCCCCTTGGCTCCACCACGAAAGAGGACGGCAACAGCCGTCCTCTTTCGTGGTGGAGCAGGGTCGCGAGAACGCCTGTAAAACGCGCGGGAATGATCTTCTTGTGTAAAACAGATAAAATTTGGTAAAAATAAGCGAAAAGAGATTGACAGATTTTTAAATAATCGTTAAAATAGAATAGTAAAACCATAAGTGCGTGTTTAGCGGTTCTTTTCGGCTCGCGCACGGGAGGCAATTATGAAACTGAAAAAGATTATCAGCAGTGTTTTGGCAACGACGGCGGCGTTTGGCTGTATGGCGACGATGACCGCTTGCGAAACCTCGCACCCCGAAGTTACGATCACGCTTACGTTCCAAGGCGAAACCTACGAGCTGGATTATCAGCTTTACAGAAAAGTCGCGCCCGCAACGGTGGCGCACTTCCTCGCGCTTGCAGAGCAAGGCTATTACGACGGATTGTGCGTGCACGATTACGCTGATTCCAGAATGTACACGGGCGGGTATATCTACGACGCCGCTGCGGACGGTAAGCTCAAAGAGAAAAAATATTTCGATTTGGTAAAAACCTACGAAAACTTCCCCACGACGGTGTACAAGGACGAGGCGAAAACACAGCCTATCTACACTCTCTACGGCGAATTTTACGACAACAGTAAATTCAACGTGGAAAGCGGGGAAAAGAGCGAAAGCTTCGGGTCTTTGACGATGTATTACACCGACAAGGGCGATTGCAAGGATACGGTTATGCTCGATCACCCCGAGGCAGGGAAGTGGAAAGCCCGCGACTACGCGGACAACTGCGCGACCTCGCTGTTCTTCATTTCCTTGACGGAAGAGGATAAAACGAATACCAACTATTGCACCTTTGCAACGCTGGAAGAGGGGGATGTGGATACCTTGAAAGCGTTAAAGGCAGAGCTTGACGAATACGCTTCCGATTCGGCTAACCTTTCGTCCGTAACAACGAGTGTGGATTCGGGCGATCCGTTCGTCGGCAGTTACAATAAAAAAGCGACTTACGACCTGCTCGCAGAACCGCTCGTCGTAAAAAAAGTGGAAGTAAAGAAATTCTAAACGAAAGCAAAACCCCGCAATCCGATACGGTTTGCGGGGTTTCAGACTTTTTCATTACTCGTGGTCTTTCAGCCACGCGTTTGCTTTTTCGGCGCTCATTCTCGTGATGTCTTCTTTGGTGTACTTGGACTGTGCGCCGCCGTTGGTGTACAGGAAGAAGTTACCGCTTTCCGTCTTATAGAGGGTTTCCTCGTAGCCGTCCGCGCAACCGTAGCAACCGAAGGTTACTTTCTTCACGATCGTGGACGTTTCCGTGTCGTACACTTTTTTACAAATGGTTTTCTGCATATTCTTTACCTCGCTTAAAAAATTTTTACTCTCACATTGTATACCAAACAGCCCGCCCGTGTCAAGCGCACGGGCGGGCTGTTTGATAAATAATTACCCGCTTTTTTCGGGAATTTTTACCTTTTTTATCCCTTTATATCGATTATCTTCCCGTTTGCAAGCTCCGCAGTGAAATAATCCACTTCGAAAAGCCGTTCTTTCTTTTTACGCACTAACCCGCAAACACACGGGTTTTCCGTAACCGTTACGGCAACGAAATTCCCCAAAAACGAACGAATATCCTCTGCCTTTGGGCGAAGCTCATCTGAAAGAAATTCGGCGTATTCTACGCCTAGCAACACGCTTTCAAAAAAGGCGTAGGGGATAAGTTCTGCGCGGATTTGCGCCTTGTCCGTTTCCCCGTTTTGCGTGCGCGCCTGTTTTAAAATAAAATCTGTGCGGGAACAGCTATTTTCTGTCAGCGAATACGTACATTCGGCGATTCGCCCAAGGGAATCGGAAAGGGGAAGAACGACCTTTAACACGCCGTTTTCCGTTTCGTGAGAGAGTACTTTTTCCATAAAAAGGCAGTCGCCCGTTTGTGTAAATACCGCAAGCATATCGGGAGCGCGGAGAAGGACGAGCCCGCTTTCAAAAGAGATTTCGCAAGAGGTAAACGACGGGGACAGAGGGGCGACGAAGAAGCCGTGCGGGGATTGCAGGGAAAGCTGGATTTCGCCCTGCTGAAAGACGGTGGCAAGGCAACCGTTTTCTTGGCGTTGCGCTACCGCGCGAAGGGTGTGGTCGAGGGGGGCGAAGCCGTGGGCGTAAACGGCGATAGCGTCTTTGAGTAAGTAAATATCGCAACCCGTCGGGGGTTCAAAGCGGATATTCTCGGTAAGGAAAAAAGAAACGGGCTGGGCGTTTTCGGGGGAAAATCGGACGAAGAGTTTATCTTTGAGGGAGATTTCGGCGAAGCGTTCGAAGCCGTCCGTGATTCCGAAATACGCGTCGTTTAAAGTGAGCGCGCACGGGCGCGAGGATAAAAAATAGATTTTCATAGTATATCGTATTCTTTTTTTTGTGTAAAAAGTATAAAATGAGAAAATTTGTCAATAATCACTGTGAAAATCGTTATCGGAGGATAATTATATGAATAAAATCAACGGTTACACGGAAGAGGAAGCGAAGAGCTTGGTGGAATTTATCAAAGAGGGCAAAAGCAAGGGTAAAACGCTTACTTACCTGTTCGAAACTTACGGTGCGGCGCGCGGTCGGGCAAAGGGCAGTGTGCGTAATTATTATTACGCATTGATGAAAAACGAGAAGCAGGACGAACGGATCGTGAAGCTTTTAGACGGGTCGAAGCTGTCCGTTGAAAAGATCCGCGAATTTACCGAAGAGGAAACGGACGCCGCGATAAGGAGTATTCTCGCGGAAAAGAGCAAGGGGTTATCCGTTCGCCGTGCGATATTTCAGTTGTCGAAAGGGGACGATAAATTGATGCTCCGTCTGCAAAATAAGTACCGCAACACTTTAAAGAAAGACCCCAAGCGCATTGCCGCGCTTGCGCTGGAAATGGGTTTGACGGATGAAGCGGAACAGTTACAGCACCGCGCAAACGGCGGGGAGAAGCCCCGTATGCCCGACCGTGAATTTTTACGCCGTCGGCTGGAAAACGAAATCAATTCATTATACGATAGACTGGCGCAAACGCTGAAAGCGGAAAACGAACGGCTGCGCGCGGAAAACGCCCGTTTACGGGAAGAGAATAAGGCGAAAAAAGCATAAAAAAAGGAAGTCGGGAAGTGTTTTCCCGACTTCGCTTTTTATTTGGCTTGCGTTGTTTTTTTGACTTTGGCTTTGACCTTATCGACGCCTTCTTTAACCGTTTCCTTAACGGCGTCCGTTGCTTTTTCGGCATTTTCTTCCATCGCCTGTATTTTTTCGTCCATTAGTTCGTCCAGTTTATTTTGGACTTCCTCTTGGCTTTTGCGTACCAGCGTACGCATTTTGTAATTGTTGGTAACGAGCAACGCGCCGCCCAAACAGCCGAGCGCAAGCCCGATCGCAAATTTTTCCATAGATATTCTCCTTGGAGGATAAAACCTCTTTTATACGGACAGTATGTGAAAAAATTTTTTAATTATACCTATGAAAAATATATGCAAACGATAGACGGCGCGCCCGTTTTGTGGTATAATATCGGTATGATAAAAAAACGAGCGATAGCCTTCGATATAGGCGACAAACGGATCGGCGTGGCGATATCCGACCCCTTTAACGAATACGCAATGCCCTGCGAAACTTACTTCCGTACCCGAAATTTTGAAACGGACGTTTCCGCGATTGCAAACATTGCAAAAGAGCGCGGCGTCGGCGTGATCGTGTGCGGTATGCCCGTGAACTTCGACGGCACGGAAAGCGTGCAGACGGTGAAAACGCGGGATTTTATTGAGGCGTTAAAGCAAAGAACCGACTTGCCTGTGGAAATCGAGGACGAACGCTTTACCACCATGCAAGCGCGGGAAACGCAGATTATGGGCGGAATAAAGCGGGACGATAGAAAAAAGACGATAGATTCGATTGCCGCCTCGTATATCCTCGAAAGCTGGCTTGCCCGTGAGAAAATCAAAGAAAAAAAGGAGAAAGAAATGAAAAACGAAGAAATGATGAACGAATACGACGAAGAAGAGCGTATCATTGAATTAGAGGACGACGAGGGCAATATCGAAAAATTCCTGCATATCGCGACCATTGAATACAAGGGCGCGATGTATTGCGTATTCCAAAAAGCCGAGCCCGAAACGGAAGAGGAAGAGGACGAAGTGGTTATTTTCCAGCTCGACCAAGAAAACGAAATGCTTTTACCCTTGGAAGACGAACAGCTTTTAGACGAGGTGTTTGCGGAGTTCGCGCATCAGTACGAGGATTTCGAAAACGCCGACGAAGCGATGAGCCTCGATCAGTAACAAATCAACAAGGAAAGCGGCGGGATAACCGCCGCTCTTTTTTTATGCGCTTAAAAATATATAAAATTCCCAAAAAAAACCGCGAAAACGCTGTAAAATAGCTTGCATTCGCTTGCTTGATATGGTAAAATAATATAGCTAAAAATTCACACTCGCTCATTGTGCGTATTCCGTGTCCGTAAAATCTTTCAATGCGGATAAAGTTACGAGCCAACACAAGGCGGGGAGGTAAAACGGAGGTTTGAATTATGGCAGTTATTACTATGAAACAGCTCTTGGAAGCTGGCGTACACTTCGGTCATCAGACGAGAAAGTGGAATCCCAAAATGAAGAAGTATATCTTCGCGGCAAGAAACGATATTCACATTATCGACTTGCAGGTTACGGCGAACCTTATCGAAGAGGCTTACGCGTTCGTATGCGAAAGCGTAAAAGCGGGTAAATCCGTCCTTTTCGTAGGTACGAAGAAGCAGGCGCAGGACGCTATCAAGGAAGAAGCGGAAAGATGCGGCATGTACTACGTCAACAATCGTTGGCTTGGCGGCTGCCTTACCAACTTCAAGACCATGAGAAGCCGTGTAGAACGCCTTGAAAAGCTGGAAGCTATGGAAGCAAACGGCGACTTCGACCTTTTGCCTAAGAAAGAAGTTATGCTCTTGAAGAAAGAAATGGGCAAGTTGCAGGCGAACCTTGGCGGTATCAAGACCATGAAGTCTATGCCCGGCGTTATGTTCGTGGTTGACCCCCACAACGAAGACATCGCTATCAAGGAAGCGAAGAAGCTTGGTATCAAGATCGTCGCGATCACCGACACCAACTGCGACCCCGACGAAATCGACTACGTTATCCCCGGTAACGACGACGCTATCCGCGCAATCAAATTGATTTCTTCCGTAATTGCAAACGCGGTTATTGAAGCAAACCAAGGCGAAGAAGCGTTGGTTGCAGAAGAAGTAGCGGAAGAAGCAGCTGAACCCGCTTCCATCGAAGAAGTAGTAGCGGCAACAGAAGAAAACGCGTAACGAAAAATAACGCTCGTCCGATTGTCTTAATCGGACGAGAATTTCAAAAATAAAGACAAGAGGAGAAAACAATTATGGCATTTACCGCAAAAGACGTAATGGCGCTCCGCGAAAAGACGGGCGCAGGCGTAATGGACTGCAAAAGAGCATTGACGGACGCTGACGGCGATATGGCGAAAGCGGCTGACTTGTTGAGAGAAAGAGGTATTGCGAAGGCAGATAAAAAGGCTTCCCGTATCGCGGCGGAAGGTATCGTCGCTTGCTACGTAGAAGGCAAAACGGGCGTGTTGATCGAAGTCAACTGCGAATCCGACTTCGTTGCAAAGAACCCTCAATTTAGCGAAATCGCTACGGAAGTTGCAAAGGTTATCGTAAAAGAAAACCCCGCAAACGTAGAAGCGTTGCTTGGCTGTGCTTGCGCAGAAGGCAATGTTGAAGAATATTTGAAGAGCAAAATCGCAATTATCGGTGAGAAGATTGCGGTAAGAAGATTCGTTCGTTACGAATCCGAAGGTTTCCTTGAAAGCTATATCCACCTCGGCGGCAAGCTGGGTGTAATGCTGGATATGGGTTGCGAAGCAAACGACGCCGTAAAGGAAGTAGCACACGATATTACCCTTCAAATCGCATTCACGAAGCCCGCATATCTTACGAAAGACGAAGTTTCGGCAGAAACGCTTGAAAAGGAAAAGGCAGTATTGAAGCAACAAGCAATGAACGAAGGCAAGCCCGAAGCAATCGCAGAAAAGATGGTAATGGGCAGAATCAAGAAGTTCTACGAAGAGAACTGCTTGTTAGAGCAAGCGTTCATCAAGGACGATTCGAAGAAAGTAAGCGACCTGTTGAAAGGCGCAAACGCTTCGATCGCGAAGTTCGCATTTTTTGTCATGGGCGAAGGTCTTGAAAAGAAGAGCGAAGATTTAAGCGAAGAAGTAGCAAAACAAGTAGCTGCAATGAAGAACTAACGGTTCAAAAACCGTAACCCCCTGCGGACACCCCCGCAGGGGATTTTTTAATGCGTAATGGCGGTATAGTTAGAAGTCAAGAAACTTAGTTTCTTGCGGAGTGCAGAGGCAGAGCCTTTGCGCCTCGACGGCAGTCGCGCCCAAAGGGCGTTACAGCCCCACAAAAGCAAAACGCAGTTTTGCGCTAAAAATATATCTTCTAAAAACTATTGACAAAGTATGCCAAAAGTGGTAGAATAAAAATGCAACATAATTAAATATTTTGCTTGAAACGAGTATATACTTCTTTGGTAGGGGTGTATCTTTTTCGCGTTACAATCTTGTTTCAAGTGATTGATAATTTAATTGTGTTGCAGCAAAGCGAAAATACATTTTTACAGATGTCGTTTCGTTTTGCGAAGCGACATTTTTTTATTTGGAGGGTTTTCTTATGAAGAAAACGAAGAAACTTTTATTGGCAGTGTTGTCTATTTTGACGGCAGGTTTTTGCACTCTTGGCATAGCGGGTTGTACCGACGATAGCGCAAGCGGTACGGACGGTAACGGCGAACTTACCGTTTGGACGATGGAAAGCGTGTATGCAAAGGCACAAGAGCTTGGGTATACGGGTAGCTTGGAAGAATTTATCGCAAGTGTTTCGGGTATCGACGGCGAAAACGGTAAAGACGGCAAAGACGGCAAAGACGGTGTAGGCATAGAAGAAATCTACATAAACGCCGAAGGGCATTTGCTTGTTAAATTAACGGGGCAGAAAACGCATACCGACTTGGGTAAAGTGGTCGGTGAAGAACATAATTTTGGCGAATGGATAGCCTTTACCACGGGCGACACATATTGCGAAGAAAAAATGTTTTACCGCATTTGTGAAGACTGTAATATTCTCGAATGGAAAAAAGGCGCGTATAACGACCATAATTTCGTTACGGTTACCACCGCCCCCACCTGCCAAGCGCAAGGGTACGATACCAACACCTGTTCTATTTGCGGAAAGATAGAGATAACTAATTATACCGCTATTGTTGGGCACGCTTGGAGTACGGAATATTCGTTTGATACTTCCTATCATTGGTACGATTGTACTACCTGCGACGATTTCAAGGATAAAGCAGAGCACACCGTAGCGGACACAGGCGAATGTTCGGTATGCCATAATCTCGTTGGACCGACGGCAGGCGTTTTATACGAAGAATTATCGGATGGCACGGCGCAAGTGGTTATGTACGAGGGTACGGCAACAAGAGTACGCATTGCAGAAACCTATAACGGCGCGCCTGTTACGAAAATTGCTAACGATGCTTTTGAAGATAGTAGCATTACAAGCATTGTTATCCCCGACAGTGTAACGAGTATTGGGGATTGGGCGTTCGAGGATTGCGATAGTTTAACCAGTATCACGATACCCGACAGTGTAACGAGTATAGGGAATAGTGCGTTCTCTTTTTGCTATAGTTTAACCAGTATCACGATACCCGACAGTGTAACGAGTGTTGGGGGGGGTGCGTTCTCTTTTTGCTATAGTTTAACCAGTATCACGATAGGCGACGGCGTAACGAGTATTGGTGGTAGGGCGTTCTGGGGTTGCAGTAGTTTAACCAGTATCACGATACCCGACAGTGTAACGAGTATAGGGAATAGTGCGTTCTCTGGTTGCAGTAGTTTAACGAGTATCACGATACCCGACAGTGTAACGAGTATTGGGTATAGTGCGTTCGAGGGTTGCGATAGTTTAACCAGTATCACGATACCCGACAGTGTAACGAGTATTGGGTATAGTGCGTTCTCTTCTTGCGGTAGTTTACAATTTAACGAATACGGAAACGCAAAGTACTTGGGCAATGAAACAAATCCTTATCTTGCATTGATAACTGTAAAAAGTACAAATTTTAGTAATTATACCATTCATAGCGACACAAAACTAATTGCGGATAGGGCGTTCTATGATTGCGATAGTTTAACCAGTATCACGATACCCGATAGCGTAACGAGTATTGGTGGTAGTGCGTTCTATGATTGCGATAGTTTAACCAGTGTAACGATAGGAAACAGCGTAACGAGTATTGGGTATGATGCGTTCTCTGATTGCTATAATTTAACAAGTATCACCATACCTGACAGCGTAACGAGTATTGGGTTTGCGGCGTTCTCTAGGTGCAGTAGATTAACCATATATTGCGAGGCGGAAAGCCAGCCGAGCGGTTGGGTGTACGATTGGAATTGTTCTCGCCCTGTGGTTTGGGGATATGAAAATTAAGTGCGTTTTTTTGTTCGCCATAGCGAGTGACCGCTTACGCGGTGGATAGCGCAAAACTGCGTTTTGCTTTAAGTAAGGCTATAACGCCCTTTGGGCGCGACTGCCGTCGGGGCGTAAAGGCTCTGCCTTTACAATCCGCAAGGAACTAAGTTCCTTGACCTCTAATCGGGGAAACGGAATACAAAAACACCCTGCGGGGTGTTTTTTGTGTTTGTTCGTGTATTTTACAAAAAACTTCGTATTTTTGCTATTTTTTTTCGTTCATTGTATAGCTTTCTTGCAAGAAATATGGTATAATAGTTAAAATGAATGATTGCGGGCTTTTATACGGACGGGGTTCGTCTTAAAATACCGTAAACACC
>JAZNDR010000090.1:0-4511 GCA_045588185.1 Candidatus Scatosoma sp.
CGGTCGGTCGAAACGAAAAAGCGATAAAAGCGTATGTAGAGAACCAACTACAAGAAGATATAATGTGTGATCAATTAACATTTAAAGAATATATAGACCCGTTTACGGGTAGCGAGAATCCCAAGGCATAAAAAGACAGCCGTTTGAGCGGCTGCCTGAGAAATATTTGCGGTTGGCGGATTCTTCAATGAGCCTTTAGGCTCTGCCAGTATTATGCCCTTGAAGGGCTGGTGCATACCACGCGTTCAACGCGTGGTTTTGATTGCAGGAAGGTAAAAGCAACAGGAATTTGCTCCGTCTTACGAGCTTCCCACGGGGAAGGACGGAGCAATTGTTCGAACCTGATTCTGCATCGCTGACGCTCGCAGAGCAGGTCGATTCAGGCGAGTACCATAAAAATAAGGTCTACCGCGAGGATAGACCTTATTTTTATGGCACCCGCAACAGGAATCGAACCTGTAACTAACCCTTAGGAGGGGTTTATTATATCCATTTAACTATGCAGGCAAGCGGATTTTCAAAAATAATTCTTTTAAAACATCAAAAAATACGATTCTATGTTGATTTTTCAAATGGATAACGTATAATGTTCTCGTAAAACAGAAAACAAGCTGCAAATGCGTTCTTGCCTGTGGAGATTTAAAAAACGTACACAAGCCTTATAATTGTAGCACAAATGCGCGGATATTTCAAGTAGTTTTATGCTTTTTCTCCATTTTTTAAAAATGTTTTTTTAAAAATGGCAAATTGTTTACTGTATAGTTAAGGTTCTATTAGCTAATGAAAAATGTTGATTTATTGCACCGATTTCAAAGATAGCGCTACCCCGTGTTAAGAAAACGAGAGTAAAATGTTGAATTACAAACTCGAAATGTAAACAAAAATTTACATTTTTGGAAAATATTTTCGAATAAAATAACTCTTCGGATTTTAAGGCTTTCGGACCTTTTTGTATTTTAAGTTTGAGCTTTGGTTTTATATAGCCGAAATCGAAAATGTTAAAAACTCCCACCCTGACAGCTCTTGACAAAATGGCTGAAATGTTATATAATATAATTGTTCGGTCAAGAATATTTTGACGGAAGAAGATTTTGACGAAGGGGGACGAGCCGAATGGATGCGTTTTTTTTAATAGCGATGGGTGTTGCTTTAGTAACCGGACTGTTTTCGGGATTCGGCGGAATGCTTAAAAAGCTTACCAAGCGTCTGCCCGGGAAAATCGCGGCTATCGTTTTTACTTATTTTATGTACGGTACGGTTTTAAATCTTCCGTTTGTCAAAGAGCTTCTTGCGGATTTTGTTTCGACGATAGCAGGGTGGGACAATTTCGGCGGAAAGATATTGCTTATTATCCGCATCGATATGATTGTTTTTGCGGTTGGTCTTTATCTTGCGGTGCGAATCTTGCAAAAGCTTGCCGTCTCTATGATAGCTTCGATAATCGAGGCGAAAAATCCGCTTTTCATTACCTTCAACCGACTTGGCGGTGCGCTTTTATCTATGGCGTGCGTGTTCATCATGTTCTTGATTTTCTTTCAATTCACCTTCTGGGTCGGCGGCTCGGACGGTACGATGTACGAAATGCTTGAAGGAAGCAAGCTCGGTCTTGACCGCCTTTACCTCAACAATCCGCTTCATTCCGTAACCGAAACCGCAAAGCTTTCTCTTTTAGGATTCTGATAGATTATACTGTTTAATATAAACGTTTTAAGCCGAGGCTCACAGCTTTCGGCTTTTATTATTGCCAAAAATTCTTAAGTATAGAAAAAAGGAGTAAAAAATGCAGAATTTTATAGAAATTCTCACGTCTGTTTATAAGGTGCTTTTATATCCGACGCTTTTTTTCGGTTGCTATTATGCTTTTCTTGCTCTGGTCGGACTTTTTTCGGGAAAGGAAAAGTACCCGATAGTGAAGGACAAGCTTCGCTTTTGCATCTTCGTGCCTTGTCATAACGAGCAGACTGTGATTGCCGCGACTGTCAAAAATCACGCAAAAATAAATTACGACCCGTCGCTTTACGATATTTACTTTATAGCAGACAACTGTACCGATAAAACCGCACACGAAATCAGAAAAACGATTCACGCTCTTGATAGGAGTAATCTTCACTGCATGGAACGAAACGTAAGCGACCCTGCAAAAAAAGGCAAGCCCCACGCAATGAATTGGGGAATAGAACGGCTTGAAGCGAGGGGGCACTTTTACGGCACTTACGATATGTTTATGATACTCGACGCGGACAATTTCATAGATTCGGATATTCTGAAGCATATAAACAGTCAGTACCTCGCCGCGAGGGAAGGGAAGCGACCCGTAATGATACAGACCTACCTAGACAGCAAGAACAAAAACAGCCTGATTGCCAGAGGCTACTTTGCGTCCTACCGCGTAACGGGAGCATTTTTCCAGAAGCCAAAGCACGTCCTCGGGTTAGTACCCGCCATAGGCGGCACGGGCTTTGCTATGACCACCGACTTTCTTCGTCGCATAGGCGGTTATCATTGCACCTCACTCACCGAGGATTTAGAAATACAAACGGTTGCCACGCTGAAGGGAGAACGGATAGCCTATAACCACAACGTAAGAATTTACGACGAAAAGCCGACGGGCTTGAAGCAGTCAGCCGTCCAGAGAACACGCTGGGCGCAGGGGCATTGGTTTGTTTTCTTTAAATTCGGTTGGCGTCTTTTCCTACATATCCTGAACCCCAAGGAGATTAGGTTTTTCTTAAGACGTCTTGACAATCTTATTTATCTTTCGACAATGCTCTTTATGCTCGCCTCGGTGATGTGCGGCGTTTTGTCCGTAACCCTGATGCTCCTTGGCGTATCGGTTGCTTTTTTGCCGATGTATATTACTGTGGGTGTTTCCGTAATCATGCTTCTTCTGTTTCCGCTGTCGTCGCTTCTCGACGGACCGCCCGACGAAAAAAAGTCGGTACTCGTTGAATTTATTCCCAACCTTCTGGCAAGCCTTATAGTAGGAGCGATATTTTCGTGCTATTCAAACGTTGCAGGGCTTTTACATTGCAAGAACCAATCCGTGTGGCGAAAAACCGCGCATAACGTGACTAAAATACAAACGCGAAAGGAAAAGCCCGTGGGGAACCGTGCGGCGTAAGATGTGAGGTAAAGGGAGATTATATGATTAAAAGAAGGGTTATGCTGGTTTTCGGAACAAGGCCCGAGGCGATAAAGATGTGCCCACTTGTAAACGAACTTAAGGAGAGAGGAAAAATCGACGTATCCGTTTGCGTCACGGGTCAGCACAGGCAGATGCTTGACGAGGTGCTTGCCGCTTTTTCGGTGAAGCCCGATTTCGACCTTTCTGTAATGAAGGAGGGGCAGACACTATTTGACATAACCGCGGACGTTCTTTTGAAAATCAAAAATGTCCTGATGTCGGTAAAGCCTGACGTCGTTTTGGTTCACGGCGATACCTCGAGCGCATTCGTTACGGCACTTGCGTGCTTCTATCTTTCCATTCCGGTCGGTCACGTTGAAGCGGGGCTTCGCACGTACAATGTTCACAGTCCGTTCCCAGAGGAGTTCAACCGCCGGGTAATTTCCATTGTTTCCGCATATAATTTTGCTCCCACCAAACGCTCGGCTGAAAACCTTCTGAGAGAGGGCAGCGATGCGTCTAGCATTTACGTGACGGGGAACACCGCCATTGATGCTCTGAAAACCACGGTCCGTGAGGACTATACACACCCCGAGCTTGAGTGGGCAGCCGGCTCGAGGCTTGTTATAATAACCGCTCACCGACGCGAGAATCAGGGAGAGCCTATGCGCGGTATGCTTCGCGCAATACGCAGAGTAATAGAGGAGCATCCCGACGTGAAGGCGATTTATCCCGTCCACATGAATCCGGCTGTCAGGCGTGTGGCAGAGGCAGAGCTTCTCGGGGCCGAACGTGTGCATATAATCGAGCCCCTCGGAGCTATTGATTTCCACAATTTCCTCGCGCGCAGTTATATGATACTCACCGATTCCGGAGGAATCCAAGAGGAAGCTCCGTCACTCGGTAAGCCTGTGCTTGTGTTGCGGGATACCACCGAGCGCCCCGAGGGGGTAATGGCGGGGACACTTAAGCTTGTGGGCACGGACGAGAGGGCGGTATATGAAGCCTTCACGCTCTTGCTCGACAGTAAAAACGAGTATGAAAAAATGGCAAAGGCGTCTAACCCATACGGCGACGGACGCGCATCGGAAAGAATAGCGGATGTCCTGGAGCAGGGATTGTAAAAATCAAAACCACGCGTTGAACGCGTGGTATGCACCAGCCCTTCAAGGGCATAATACTGGCAGAGCCTAAAGGCTCATTGAAGAATCCGCCAACCGCAAATATTTCTCAGGCAGCCGCTCAAGCGGCTGTCTTTTTATGCCTTGGGATTCTCGCTACCCGTAAACGGGTCTATATATTCTTTAAATGTTAATTGATCACACATTATATCTTCTTGTAGTTGGTTCTCTACATACGCTTTTATCGCTTTTTCGTTTCGACCGAC
>JAZNDR010000091.1:0-43965 GCA_045588185.1 Candidatus Scatosoma sp.
TGTATGAAACAACTCCTTGGCTCACAGAACGACATGGCTACGATCCGACTTCGCAATTACGAACGCAACGACGGAAGCGAGCGCGGCGATTCCGACGATATACGAACGGGTAAAGATTGCGGGCGGAGTCGCGCCGATCAATAAATCGCGGGTGATTCCCCCGCCAACTGCCGTGATACAGCCGATCACGATTACGCCGAAGATATCGAAGCGGGCTTTGACGGCAACGAACGCGCCCGAAAGCGCGAACGCGACCGTACCGATAAGTTCTAAAACAAGTAAAATAATTTCAACGGGCATAACCTTATCCTCAAAATCATTATAGCACGAGGGGGTGGGAAAGTCAACGGATTTCCCTATCCCGACAGCGATAAAAAAGTCCGCCGTCATAAAGACGGAAGACTTTTTTATTTAGAGAGTAAATAGGTTACCGTATAATCAGTTTTGGGTATTCCCGCCGTTGGATTTATTCGACGGACAGCTTGCGTTGGTACAGCCGTTACAACCGCAACCGCAGCCACCGCCTTTGCCCGTTTTCTTTTTCCAAATCTGCCGTGCGACGACGCCGACGACGGCGAGCGCGGCAACGACGATAATGATAATATCAATAGGTTCCATTTTTATTTTCTGCCTTTAAGCATTGCTTTTTTATCCGCGCGTTTGTTGCGCACGATTATGCCCGCGACGGCAATCGCGCCGACTGCCAGCCAAACGAGCACCGTCCACCACCATTCGCCGACCGTGTACACCATAGCGGATACGAGATAGGATACGGTTATCCAGAACAGCAAGGTCCAGCGGAATTTGCCTTTGCCGAGTTCACCCTTTGCCGTAGCGACTGCCGCGAAGCAAGGAATGGTAAGCATATTAAAGGCGATGAACGCGATGAGTGCGGGAATCCCCACGCCCGTTGCTTCGATGAGGTAGGCTACCTGTTCCACGCCCCCCTCTAACTGCGTTTCGGTGAGGACGGCGCCAAGCGACATTGCGAGCGTACCGAAGGTTGCGATAACGTCTTCCTTGGCGATCAAGCCCGTGATTGCGGCAACGGCGAATACCCAGCCGTTTTGGTTAAGCTGTGCGCCGAAGCCGAGCGGGGTAAACAGCGGTTGTATCAATTTACCGATAGAAGCCAAAATGGACTGATCCATACCCTCTTCGCCGAGATAATTCCAAGCCCAACCGAAGTTAGACAAGAACCAAACGACGATACAGGAAGCGAAAATGATGGTAAACGCCTTTTGAATAAAGTGCTTGGCTTTATCCCAAAGATGCAACATCAAATTCTTGAATCCGGGGAGATGATAAATGGGCAATTCCATAATAAACGGCGAGGTTTCTCCGCGCATCGTGGTCGAACGCATCGCAAGCAGGGACAGGAGCGCGACGATTACGCCGAGTAAGTACATGGAATAGGTGATAATATCGGCATTACCGATTTTAAACGCCTGCACGATACCGCCCGCAATTGCAAGCAGAATGGGCATTTTTGCCCCGCAAGAGAAGAACGGAATAACGCGCACCGTCGCCGTCCGTTCCTTTTCGTCCGCAAGCGTACGGGTGTTTATCATCGCGGGCACGGAACAGCCGAAGCCCATAATCATCGGCATAAACGCTCTGCCCGATACGCCGAAACGGCGGAAAATTCTATCGAGCATAAACGCCACGCGCGCCATATACCCCGTGTCCTCCAAAATCGAGAAGAACAAAAACAGCACGAGGATTTGCGGTAAGAACGAAAGCACGGCTGAAAGTCCGCCCCAAACGCCGTCGCAAACGAGGCTTATGACCGCCGAGTGCGCGCCGAGCGCTTCCAAGCCCGTGGATAACCCGTCGCCGATAACGCCCGTTAAAACGTCGAGTGCGTTAAAGAGTATTACCCCCGGGGAGTTCAGACCTGCGCCGAAGAAAATCCCCTTGGCGATACCGCCCTCTGCGCCGCACCATTCGCCAAAGGCGGGAATGATACTGCCTAAAAAGAGCAGGTTTTCCGAGAAAGTCAAGTGGAAAACGGCAAATAAAATCACGAGGAAAATGGGAATCCCTGCCCATTTATGCGTTAAAATTTTATCCGCTTTGTTGGATTTGGAAAGCTCGTTATAATCGGGCTTTCTCGCACGGGTGAGCGTGGTGGAGAAATGCTCCGTGATATACTTATATCTCGCGTCGGCGATTTCCGCCTCCGCGTCGATTTCTCCCGACTTCGTTTTGAGGTTCTCTCGGATAAACGCTTCCACCGCTTTCGCTTCCGTCGGGTGATTGTTCACTTCGATTTCGTCCTTTTCCACAAGCTTTACCGCATGGAAGAGGGGTGCGGTTACGTCCTTTAATTTCAAGGCAATCTCCGCGTTTGCAATCGCCGAACCGAGCAGAGAACGCTTTAAAACCGTTTCCCCTTGCCGTTTTTGCAAAACCGCGTCCATCGCACGGGTCATCAACAGTTCAATGTTCGTACCTTTGAGCGCGGATACCTCTACGACGGGGAGTCCAAGCCGTTTTTCCAAGGTGCGCACGTCGATTTTGTCGCCGTTTTTATCCAAGACGTCCGTCATGTTCAATGCAACGACGATCGGCACTTCCAGCTCCATAAGCTGGGTCGTTAAGTACAAATTGCGTTCCAAGTTGGTCGCGTCCACGATATTGACGATACAATCGGGCGCTTCGTCCAAAAGAAAGTTTCTCGCGATTACCTCTTCGGGCGTATACGGTGATAACGAATATATGCCGGGTAAATCGACGATATCCACGGGCTCGTTGCCCTTTTTATACGTACCCTCGCGCTTATCCACCGTTACCCCGGGCCAGTTCCCCACGTGCGCCGTACTGCCCGTCAGCGCGTTGAACAGCGTCGTTTTCCCCGAATTCGGGTTTCCTGCTAATGCAAACTTCAACATATCTTTTCTCCTTGATTTCTTACCGTTCTATCTCTACGTGCGCCGCCTCTGCTTTACGCAAAGTCAACTCGTACCCCCGCAAAGCAATCTCTATCGGATCGCCGAGCGGCGCTTTCTTTCGCAAGTATACTTCCGCCCCAGGCGTAAGTCCCATATCGAAAAGTCTTCTCCGTATCGCCCCTTCGCCGTTCACTTTGGCGATTACGCCTTTCTCTCCAACGCTAAGCTGTGATAAAAGCTTCATTCTCTTCTTACCTCCATTTTTTAACCGTGGTTAAGTTTTGATTTATGTAAAAAACGGTATTCAACCGTATTGCTTTTGTATTATATCATTATCGTATGCGGTTGTCAAGAAAAAATGAACCGTGGTTAAAAAAATTTACAAAAAATTACAAAAAAATTTTCGGCAGGGGAAGCGCCCTGCCGAGGTGATTATTGATCGAGATAATTTTTCATAGCGAAGAAAGTTTCGTCGGACACGATGTGTTCCATATGGCAAGCGTCGTCTTCCGCGCGGGCGGGAGAAACGCCGAGTTTTTGTAAAAAGTCGCGGATAATACAGTGTTTTTCGTAGACTTCTTCGGCGTATTTTTGCCCCGATTTCGTAAGATAGAGGTGTTTACCGTCCTCGTAGACATATTCTTTTTCAACGAGGAGCTTCATAGCTTTATTAACGGCGGCTTGGGAAACGCCCATGCGTTTAGCGACGTCGATACGGTGCACTATTTCTTGCGTTTTCGAAAGAGTTAAAATGCTTTCGAGATAATCCTGTTCCGATTGATTGTGTTTTGTATTCATAAAAATCCCCTTGTATCATAATTTGCGGTTAAGGGTCAAGGGACGTTGTTCCTTGACCTCTTACTTTATAAACATACTGTCCAGCGTTCCTTTTACGGTTTCGTAACCAACTTTTTCCGCTCCGCACTTTCTTTTTAACGCTTTTAGCGTTACCGATTTTTGCGTTCCGAACGCTTCCTCTATGCGCCTCGTCGCTACGATATAAAATTCCCATTTCGATAAGTCGAGAATGTTATATGCGCTTTTATCCGTTTCCGCATATAAACAAAATACGTAAGCGTCCGAGTGGCGTTCTTGTTCCCCGACGTATTTTGCACTGTCGTCATCGAATACGTATGCGGGACTTATTGAAAAACGGGGTTCGGAAATTTTTTCGTTATTCAAGTTCCAAGACTGTATATACGCCGAAGTTTTTACTTCCACACGTACACCTTGATAATCAAGGTCAAATTCCGACCAGTCACGGCGGGGCTTTTGCGTATCTAAACCCAACGCTTTCGCTACGATAAATTCAGCCAGTGCGCCACGGCGGGTATTATCCAAAAGGTCGCCGAACGCAAAAGCCCAAAAGTCGGACACGGAAAAAGCTTGTTCGTTTTCGGAAAGCACAAATTTTTCGTGTCCCTTGTGATATTTTCTTTCGTACATATATTTTCCCTTTTCGTTTTTCTCTGACGAGAATAACGCCTGACGGCGTGTTAGCGCAACCTACGGTTGCTTTTCGTAAGGCTGTAACGCACCTTACGGTGCGCGACTGCCGTCGAGGCGTAAAGGCTCTGCCTTTACAATCCGCAAGGAACTAAGTTCCTTGACCTCTTACTTTATAAAAGTTGCGTCGCCGAAGCTGAAAAAGCGGTATTCGTTTTTCACCGCGTATTCGTATACGCTCAAAATTTCTTCCCTGCCCGTTAAACACGCTACTAACATAATCAGCGTGCTCTCGGGTAAATGAAAATTCGTGATCAGCGCGTCTACACATTTCATTTTATACGGCGGGTATAAGAAAATTTCCGTGTTCCCGCTACACGCACGCACCAAACCGTTTTCGTCCGCTACGCTCTCCAAAGTCCGTACCGAGGTCGTGCCCACCGCAATTACCCGCCGTCCCTCGCGCTTCGCTCTGTTTATCTTCTCCGCCGCTTCCTCGTTGATTTGGTAAAATTCCGAGTGCATTTTGTGGTCGGTAATGATTTCCTCGCTCACGGGGCGGAAAGTTCCTAAACCCACGTGCAACAGCACTTCCGCTATCTCCACGCCCTTGGCTTTCAGCTTTTCCATAAGCTCCGCAGTGAAATGTAAACCCGCCGTCGGCGCGGCGGCGCTCCCGTCCGTTTTACTGTATACCGTGTTATACCGCGACTGATTTTCTAATTTCTTCTTGATATACGGCGGTAACGGCATCGTGCCCACCCGCGAGAGTATATCCTCGAACGCGCCTTGGTAGGAAAATTCCACTACCCGTTCGCCCGTTTCCGTGATGTCCTTGACCGTGAACGACAGTTCGTCGCTTACCGTCATTTTTACCCCGATTTTTCCCTTTTTCCCCGGGCGCATCAGCACTTCCCAAGTGTCTAATTCATACCGCTTTAACAGCAAGACCTCAACGATACCGCCGTGCTCGGTCTTGGCGTACATACGCGCGGGGATAACTTTCGTGTTGTTGACAACAAGCAGGTCGCCTGCCTGTAATTCGTCGTAAATATCCCTGAAAATTTTATCCTGAATCGTTTTCGTCTTGCGGTCGTACACGAGCAAGCGCGAGGAATCGCGGGGCTCGGCAGGCGTTTGCGCAATCCGTTCTTCGGGTAAATCGTAATAAAAATCCTTTTTTGTGTACTGCACTTTTTCCATTTGGTTACTCGTCTTCAAATATCGACATTTGTTTTCTTGCTTTCATGCTCGGCTCCATGCCCATATGTGCGTAGCCGTCTTTGAGGCATATTCTCCCGCGCGGAGTACGCGCGATAAACCCGAGCTGTAACAGGTATGGCTCGTACACGTCCTCTATCGTGTTCGCGTCCTCGCCCGTCGCCGCCGCCAGCGTTTCCAAACCCGCAGGCCCGCCGCCGAATTTCCCTATCAACGCGCCAAGTAAATTTCTGTCCGTTTGGTCTAATCCTAAATCGTCTATTTCCAGCCTTGCAAGCGCAAACCGCGCGTCCGCAAGCGTTATCGTGGAATTCCCTTTGACCGCCGAGAAATCGCGCACGCGTTTTAATAAACGGTTGGCAATACGGGGCGTACCGCGGCTGCGCCGTGCAATCTCGCCCGCCGCGCTGTCCTCAATGGCAATTTCCAACGCACGCGCCGAACGGGTAACGATTTCCTGTAACTCCGCAGGCGTATAAATTTCCAAACGGTTAATGATACCGAAACGGTCGCGGAGCGGGGGCGCGAGCATACCGATACGGGTGGTCGCGCCTATCAGCGTAAAGCGGTTGAGCGAAAAACGGATATTGCGCGCCGACGGGCCCTTGCCCACGATAATATCGAGCGCGTAATCTTCCATCGCCGAATATAAAATTTCCTCTACGCTACGGTTCAAACGGTGAATTTCGTCAATGAACAATACGTCGCCGTCGTTGAGGTTGGTAAGTATCGCCGCAAGGTCGCCCGAACGCTCGATAGCGGGCCCGCTCGTCATTTTAATGGACGCGCCCATGGCGTTCGCGATAATATGCGAAAGGGTGGTTTTCCCAAGCCCTGGGGGGCCGTATAACAGCACGTGGTCGAGCGCTTCTCCGCGCGCTTTCGCCGCTTCGATATATACGGTCAGATTTTCCTTGACTTTTTGTTGCCCTACATAGTCCGCCATCGTTTTGGGACGGAGTACGTTTTCTTCCGTATCGTATTCGGTTTTCGTGCTTACGACCAGACTTTCGTCTGCGTAATCTTCGTTTTCAAACATAGTTTTTTCCTCGTGTTACCGATAGTTTCCGTTTGCTTTTCCGTCCTACGGACGGTTGACCGCTACGCGGTATTTGGCGCAAAACTGCGTTTTGCTTTATAAAAGGCTGTAACGCCCCTTACGGTGCGCGACTGCCGTCGAGGCTTAAAACCCCGTCAGGGCTTTGCGGATTACTTCTTCCACTGTCTTTGCGCCGTTGTCGCGGGCACGCTTTACCGCTTGCATACTCTCATTCTTCGTAAAGCCTAAACCCATTAACGCCGATACCGCTTCTTCGTCCTCGGCAGTTACGCTTATATTCCCGCTCTGCTCCGCGTACGAAATCGGATCGCCGCTCGCGTTCATGACCTCCGTCGCACTGATTTTGCCGTGCAATTCGAGGACTATCTTCTCCGCCGTTTTCTTGCCTAATCCCTTGACCGCGCTCAGCCGTTTTACGTCCGCCGTGGCGATGGCTTGCATCACTTCGTCCGCCGACATACCCGTCAATACCGAAATGCCCAGCTTCGGTCCTACGCCCGAAACGGAAGTTACCTTTAAAAACAGCTCCTTTTCTTTCGTCGAGGCAAACCCGAATAAGGTTATGCCGTCCTCTTTTACCTGCAAATAGGTGTACAGCTCCGCCGTTTCGCCTACCGTAAGCTTGCGGAACGCGCCCCCCGAACAGTAAATTTCATACCCCACGCCGTTCACTTCTAAAATCGCCGTTTCCGCCGTGATATGAAGTACCTTGCCCCGTAAATACGCTATCATTTTTTATTCCTCGCTCTTTTTCGTTCTCGCTTTGGCAATACGCGCCATACGCCGCCTTTCCGACTCCGCTATCAGCCTTGCCGCCTCGTCCGTCGCGCTGTTTTTGCCTTTCGTTCTCGTCATATTCCCTACCGCGAACAGCTCGCCGAACCGACTGGTCGAAGCGTGGCATAACGCCACCGCTAACGCGTCCGCCGCGTCGTCGGGCTTGGGTACGGCTTTGAGGCGTAATTGCGCCGTTACCGTCGTTTGTATCTGCTTTTTATCCGCTTTGCCGTAGCCCGTCAACGCCTGCTTTATCTGCATGGGCGTGTATTCGTACAGCTTTCCGCACTGCTTCACGCAGGTCAACAGCGCAACCCCGCGCGCGTGCGCTACCGCAATACCCGTCGTGATATTCTTCGAGAAAAACAGCTCTTCCATCGCGATTTCGTCGGGATTGAATTTTTCCAAGACCTTTTTTAAGCCCTCTTCCAAAATGGCAAGGCGGACGGGAAGTCCCTCGTCCTTGGGCGTAAGCACCACCCCGCAATCGAGTGCGCGGCAGTTTCCCCTCTCGTCCTTTTCAATTACGCCGTACCCGAGCGTTGCAAGCCCAGGGTCAATCCCCAAAATAATCATTTTTTTGCCCTTTTCGTTCTCTTATTCTCTATTATACCGCACGCAAGGCAAAATGTCAAGTTTCTTTTCCGTTTTAAAAATTTTTAACGGGAGCGCATAAGCGTCAACATATTCACGCTTAACTATGATTGCCCTTACGGGCGAGTTATGAGTTTACAGTTATGAAATGCTTCGCATCGCTTATGGCTGAATTTAGACGGGGCAATCATACCTTAACGCTTGCAGTGGCAAGCTCATAACGGCGAGTAAAACGAGCCTCATAACTATAAACTAAAAACAAATAAAAAAGGAGCCGACACGATTTGTGTTTACTCCTTTGCTTGTATAATGGTTTGGATTAGTTCATAAAATCTTTGACTGTCAAACACAATGCTCGCCTTAGCGATATTTTAAAACTCTTCGCTAAAAACATTCTCCCGTTTTCTCTATTTCCATTCCTTTAAGAATTTTAAAAATCCGTTTACTTCTCTTTTTTGTTCCTCTGTCAAGGTGGATAAAATATCTTCCGTATCTTCCCGTTGCCGTT
Source organism: Candidatus Scatosoma sp. (assembly GCA_045588185.1). Taxonomy (GTDB): domain Bacteria; phylum Bacillota; class Clostridia; order Christensenellales; family Borkfalkiaceae; genus Scatosoma. The sequence continues at coordinate 8,501 of JAZNDR010000091.1, forward strand.
TAATCGGCGTTTCTTCCGTCTTATCTTCGCCAAAGTGTTTGTTCCATATTTTCGTTACTTCTACCACTGTGTAATCAAATCCGACCAACCCCGACCACTCATCTTTATTTTCCCGTAAAAGGATTTCTATACATTCCTTGATTATGGCTTCTTTTGTCTTTTTTGCCAGCATTGTTACGCCAAGCTTGCGCGCGTAATTGCGAACCTCGCAAATACTAACCGACAATAAAAATTTGGTGCAATCCAGCCTGAACGCTTCCTTCTTTTTCTCGTCCATTTTTGCCTCCGTAAAAAAAATGCCATTCTCAACGAGAACGGCACCTGTAAGATATACCGTTATCGTTTTGCAACATATTTACGAAAAAGCCGAAAGGATTTTGTAAACACGATTTGGATATAACCCTACCGATGGGATATATCCTTTCTGCTAAAAAATATTCGTAATATGTTGCTTTTTTATTATAAGCAATTTTTTATAAAAAGTCAATGGTTTTTTGAAAAAAGTTGGAACTACCCCCTTGACAAGGAGTTTTTTTGTGCTATACTATTCTCGCGACGGGCAAAAGAGCGTTTGCGCGCTCTTTCCTACCCCAAACGGCGCAATAACCTGTCACGGCTTTTCACTTCGGGAAAGGAGAGTTTTTTATGAAAACCGTATTAAAGTTGTTGCGTCTTACCGGTGTGGACGTGCTCTTTTTAGGGCTCGTCGAAAAGCTTGCGCTCGGATTGATCAAGAAGCTGACCGCGATTGCCAATCGCGCCCGCAGCCTCCTCGACCGACTGCAATTATCCTGCGACGAATAATTCGATAATCGCATTAAAAAAGAAAAGGCGTTGATTTCGTCAACACCTTTTCTCTTTTTTGTTTTGAATTATTCCGCTTTAATTGCGCCAACGGGGCATCCGTCTTCGCAAGCTCCGCAATCAACACATTCGTCGTTGATTACGTAGATACCGTTGTCGCCCAAAGAGATCGCGCCCACAGGGCAGGTATCAGCGCAAGCGCCGCAAGCTACGCATTCGTCAGAAATAACGTGTGCCATTGTTTATTACCTCCGATGTTTTTTCTTTATGTCTATATTCATTATAGCATATTTTTCTTAATTAGTAAACAGATTGACGGGGTTGTTTTTACGGTTTTTTCGTGAATTTTTACCAGTTTAATTTTAACGGGCGAAACCGCGCAACCGTTTCACCGTTTCTTTCGTCAATTCCGCGCCCCGTAAAATTTCTTCTTCGGTGTTATTTTTCCCGAAGCTGAAACGAACGCTCGATTTCGCCTGTTCTTCCGTCAAGCCCATTGCCGTTAAGACATGGCTGGGTTTTACCGACGCGCTTGCGCAAGCCGAGCCCGCCGCAAGGCATACGCCTTTTAAGTCCATTGCGTACAAAAACGCCGTATTCTCCACGCCGTCGAAACGGAGATTGAGCACCGAGGGCAAAGCTTTTTCTTCCCCGCCGTTGATATGCACTCCCTCCAACGAGGAAATTTCCCGTAAAAATAATTCTTTTAAGTGAATAAGCTTTTGATTCGCCCCGTCCATTTCGGCGCGGTTGAGCGCGTACGCTTCGGCAAGACCGACAATTGCGGGAACGTTCACAGTACCACCGCGAAGCCCGCGTTCCTGTTCGCCCCCTGCCACGAGCTTTTCTATTTTCACGCCGTTTTTGATATACAGCACGCCCACGCCTTTGGGGCCGTAGAATTTATGCGCGGAAAAGCTGAGCATATCGGCGTTGATTTCTTTTATATCAATCGGCGCATAGGGCGCGAGCTGAACGGCGTCGGTAAAGAACAGCGCGCCGTTTTTATGCGCGAGCGTTTCCGCTTCCCGTATCGGTTGCAAAACGCCCGTTTCGTTATTCGCCGACATTAAGCAAACGACGGCGGTTTTATCGGAAATTGCGTTTTCAAGCGCGGAAACTTCCACTCTGCCCCCTGCGTTGACGGGCAAATAAGTAACCGAAAAGCCCTCCTTTTCCAAGCGTTCGGACGCGGAAAGGACGGCGTGGTGTTCAATAGCGGATACGACGATATGCGTTCTGCCCTCTTTTTTCTTGGCGTACGCACCGCCAAGGAGCGCCCAGTTATCGCTCTCCGTGCCGCCCGAAGTGAAATACACCTCGTTTTTCTTGGCGCGGATAAGCTCGGCGATCGTGTCGCGCGCGCTATCCACCGCCCCCATCGCTTTCCTGCCAAGCGCGTGCGGGGAATCGGCGTTGCCGAAATTTTCTATGAAATACGGCGTCATTTTTTCAAACGCCCGCCTATCGAGCGGAGTCGTCGCCGCGTGATCGAAATAAATTCTTTGTTCCATAGTTGTTATTATACTCTTTTTGAAAAGCGTTGTCAATTCTTTTCCTCTATACCGCCTTTAAAATCGGGCGTTTGCGGTGGAAAAGAAAAAATTTTGCATTTTTTGGAATTTTTTTTCATTAAACACTTGAAATTTGTTCCGTTTTATATTATAATAATACAAACTTCCCGTCGGGGATCCTTGAAACACCTCGGCGGAAAGACTTTCCAAATAACTCATAGGGGGATTTTATTATGAAGTTTCAAGGAGAAAATATCCGCAACATTGCGGTAGTAGGTCACAGCGGCGAAGGCAAAACGACTCTTTGCGAAGCAATGCTGTTCAACGGCGGGGCGATCGATCGGCAGGGCAAGGTGCTCGACGGCACGACCGTTTCCGATTTCGATGATTTGGAAAAAGCCAAAAAGATGTCTATTTACACTTCCTGTTCGTATCTCGTATGGAAGGACGTAAAGGTTAATTTATTAGACCTGCCCGGGTACTACGATTTCGAGGGCGAAAGAAGCGAGGGTTTGCGCGCGGCGGGCGGCGCTCTCCTCGTTATCGGCGCGAACGGCGTATTGCCTATCGGCGCGGAGTCGGTGGTAGATTACTGCTTGAAGCTTGGTAAACCGCTGATTATCTTTATCAACGGTATGGATAAGGAAAACGCCGATTACCTCGGCACGGTGCAGGCGCTTCGCGCAAAATATGCAGGAAAGCTTGCGCCTATTCAGATTCCTATTATGGAAAACGGTAAAATGCAAGGCTGTATCAACGCGTTGCAGGAGCGCGCATACCTGTTCAAAGAAAACGGACCGCAGGAAATTCCCATTCCCGAAAATCTGAAAGACCAAGTGGAAGAAATGAAAGCGAGTCTTATGGAAACGGCGGCGGAGAACGACGAATTCCTGTTGGATAAATATTTCGAAACGGGCGATTTAACCCGTGAAGAAACGATTAAGGGGATTCGGCTTGGTATCGCTTCCGTCAATACCATTCCCGTTATGGCGGGTTCGGCGTTGCAAAACCGCGGCGTTATCAATCTTTTGAACGAAATCGTTACGTATATGCCCCAAGCGCGCGAGCGTTTGAACACGATGGCGGAAGATTTACAAAACGACAAGGTCGTTTCGCTCCGTACGGACGAGGACGCGCCCTTTGCCGCGCAGGTGTTTAAGACGGTAATCGACCCCTATTCGGGCAAACTTTCGTATATCAAGAGCTTCCGCGGGGTATTAAAGAGCGGTTCGACCGTTTGGAACGCAAACACCGAATGTGAAGAACGCATCGGGCAAGTATACCTGCTCCGCGGAAAGAAAATGGAAGCGGTTGACGAGCTCGGCGCGGGCGATATCGGCGCAGTGAATAAGCTCGGCAACACGAACACGGGCGATACGCTTTGCGACGCGAGCGCAAAGGTACGCTTTACCCCTATTCACTTCCCCAAACCCACCCTGTTTATGTCGGTTACTTCCGAAAAGAAAGGCGAGGAAGACAAGGTGTTCGCAGGGCTTGCGAAGCTCCGCGAGGAAGATTATACTTTCTCGGTGGAAAAGAACTCGGAAACGGGCGAGCTGTTGCTCGGCGGGCAAGGCGATATTCAGTTGGAAATGCTGGTGAAGAAGGTCAAGGCGCGCTACGGGGTGGACGTGAAGCTGTCCGAACCGAAGGTGGCGTACCGTGAAACGATACGCGGAAACGCGGACGCGGAAGGCAAGCACAAGAAGCAATCGGGCGGTCACGGACAGTACGGGCACGTTAAAATCCGTTTCTCGCCCTGTGAGGAAGATTTCGTCTTTGACGAAGAGGTTGTCGGCGGCGCCGTACCGAAAAATTATTTCCCTGCCGTAGAAAAGGGGCTGCGGGAATGCTTGGAGCACGGACCTTTGGCGGGCTATCCCGTCGTGGGTGTGAAAGCGGTGCTCTACGACGGAAGCTATCACGACGTGGACTCGAACGAGCTTTCGTTTAAAATGGCGGCGGCGATTGCGTACAAGGAAGGTTTGAAGAATGCAAAACCCGTTCTGCTTGAACCGGTACACCGTTTGAAAATTGCTATTCCCGCCGATTATCTCGGCGACGTTATGGGCGATATTAACAAACGCCGCGGACGGATTATGGGTACGGATACCGAGGGCGAAAGCTCTATCATTACGGCGGAAGTGCCTCTTGCGGAAATTAAGGAATACACGATGGAATTGCGTTCGCTTACGCGCGGCAGCGGTAAGTTCGTTTCCGAATTCCTTGCATACGAGGAAGTACCCTTTAACCTCGTCGATAAAATTATAGCTGACGCGCGGAACGATTGATTTTTCGATTGTTCCCTGCATCGCAGAGCCCTTCGGAAGCCCCCTCCGTTGGGCTCGCTTTATGCTTTGCAAACTATGATTGCCCTTACGGGCAAGTTTTAAGTTATGAGTTATACGATGCTTCGCATCGGTTGTGGCTGAATTTAAACGGGGGCAAGCATATCATAACGCTTGCGTAGCAAGTTTATAACGGCGAGCGAAAGCAAGCCTTATCACTCTAAACTATGCTTGCCCTTACGGGCAAGTTAGGAGTTTTCGTAAACCAAGCTAAAAGAGCAAACACAATTTTTGTGTTTGCTCTTTTCGTCTTTTTTATAAAGTTATTCCGAAAAAGTCGGGGTTGCCGTTGTTTAGCTCGGCGTTTAAGAGGCTTGCGATAAACGCTCTCCGTTCGTCTACGCTCGGCTTTTTAAACAGGTGCCTAAATTGAAAGGCTCGGAACGCTTTGGGGTACGACGCTTTCAGCGACGGGAATCGGTATTCGCCGTTGACGCAAACGACGATATTGATTTCGTTTCCGCCCGACACCTCCCGCCAGTCGAAATAATCCTTGCCCTTTTTATAACGGCAGATATACACGCAGCTTGAATCCCCGCCCTTTTGGTAGAAGTATTCGAAAGAAAATCCCCTTTCCAAAAACGGTGCGGTCAGTTTTTTAATCGTTTCCGCCGATTGGACTTCGTTCATCTCGTACCTGCCCCCTTGTTTTTTTGAGAAAGCGCAAATCTGCTTGCGTTTTATTTTCCTGCTTTCGATTGCTTTTCTTTGATTTTTTCGCTTAATTGATAATACCAGCGGTCTTCCTTTTTAAGTGCAATTTGCTCGTAAATAGCGGTAACCGCAAACACGAGCGCAAGTGCAAGCAAGCCGATGGTAAGTACGTTCAGCCAAGGCATCGCAGGGAAGGGCGGTTCTAATAAGTACATACAATTGACGGGCTCTAAACCGAACGCTTTAAAGAGTGCAATCATTAGCACGCCGTCAAGCACCAAGCCGCAAAGCCCTATCAGCACGCTGATCATATTGCGTACCCCTATCTTGATATATCCGCCCGCGAGCAGGTATATACAGCCGTAAAGCATCGTGGAATGGGAAAGCAAGCCTTTGAGGATTCCCCAATCGGCGAGGTTGGGGGTTGCGATATAGTTTTCGTTGAGCACGATACCCAGTATACCGCCTACAAGCCCCAAATAAAAGGTAATTTCCGATAAAATCTGAAAGACTTTGCTTTCTTTGTCTTTCATAAACGCCACGATTAAAAGTAACCACATAGCGATATTACACGGGTACAGCGGTAACAGCATACTCTTTTCTACCGTTGCGCTTCCGTCGCGGAAAAAATCCGTATACAAGCTACTGTAATGAAGGACGACCGTCAACAGCGCGGACGCTTTTAAAATTTCATTTTTCTTCGTCGGGTCTTTTACGGTGCGGACGTTCACAAACAACAAAACGGCTGTCAGCGCAAAGGAAATGACCGTGTATAAAATATGAGGTAAATCGGACATTTCACTTATTCAAGTACTGCCTTGATACGGCGCAAGCCCGAACCGCAGCTCTGTTCCTTTTGTATTTTGAATTTACCAAGCTTACCCGTCGATTCCACGTGCGGGCCGCCGCAAATTTCTTTGGAGAAATCGCCGATGGTGTAGGTTTTTACCACCTCGCCGTACTTGCTTTCGAACAAGCCCGTGAAGCCCTCGGCTTTCGCTTCGTCCAACGAGATTTCTTTCATTACGACGGGAATATCCGCTTTAATGACTTCGTTGACCATATCCTCTACCGCTTTGATTTGTTCAGCTGTCATGGGCTGGGGCAGATTGAAGTCGAAACGCAGTCTTTCCTCGGTAATGTTCGAGCCCTTTTGGTTGACGTCGGGCGAGCATACTTTTTTGAGCGCCGCGTGCAACAAATGCGTCGCCGTATGCAACGCCGTCGTCGCTTCCTTATGGTCGGCAAGACCGCAGGCGAATTTCTGTTCGCTGCCCGCTTTGCTCTTGTTTTGGTGTTCTTCAAACGCCGCCTTGTAGCCGTCCATATCCACGTCGAAACCGCGCTCTTTCGCCATTTCCGCCGTGATTTCTACGGGGAAACCGTAGGTGTCGTACAGGTGGAACGCCTGCTTACCGCCGATTATCTTTTCAGGAATATAGTTCGGGTCTTTTTGCGACATAAACGCGTTCTTACGCTCGATACCGTTTAAGCATTTCTCAAACTCTTTCAAGCCCTGTTGCAGCGTTTTCGTGAATTTCGCTTCTTCCTTGTTCAGCTCGTCCGCGATTTTTTCACGGTTGATATGGAGTTCAGGATAAACTTCCTTATAGTATTCGATAAACGATTCGGAAATTTTCGCAAGGCTGCCCTCGGGGAGTTCGATTTTTCTGCCGAAACGCACGGCGCGGCGAATGATTCGGCGCAAAATATAGCCTTGGTCGGTGTTGGACGGCACGATGCCCTTTTCATCGCCAAGCATAAAGGTTGCCGTTCTCGTATGGTCAAGAAGCACGCGGAACGCTTTGGTCGTTTCCTCGTCGTCGCCGTAGTTCTTGCCCGTAAGCGAGGAAATTTTCGCGATTGCGCCCTCGAAAATGTCCGTTTCGTATACGCTCGATTTGCCGTTGAGCACGCACAGCGCACGCTCTAAACCCATACCCGTATCGACGTTCTTTTGCGAAAGCTCGGTGAACGAGCCGTCCGCTTGCTTGTTAAAGCGCATAAATACGTCGTTCCAAATTTCCAAAAATGCACCGCAGTTACAGTCGGGATTGCAGGTGGGCGAGCACTTGGGTTTACGGATTACGAACATTTCGGTATCCGTACCGCAAGGACCGGTCAAGCCTGCGGGTCCCCACCAGTTGTTTTCACGGGGCATAAAGTAAATATTTTCTTTCTTGATACCCGCCTTTTCCCAAAGCACCGCCGCCTCGTCGTCGCGGGGGAGAGAATCGTCGCCCCCGAATACGGTTACGGCGAGCTTGTCCGAGGGGATTCCCAAATAGTTTTCCCCCGTTAAAAATTCGTAGCTCCAAGGTATCATTTCTTCCTTGAAATAGTCGCCGAGCGACCAGTTGCCGAGCATTTCGAAGAAGGTGCAGTGGCGTTCGTCGCCGACGTCGTCGATATCGCCCGTACGCACGCATTTTTGTACGTCGGTAAGCCGTTTGCCCGCAGGGTGTTTTTCCCCAAGCAGATACGGCACGAGCGGGTGCATACCCGCCGTGGTAAAGAGTACGGTGGGATCGTTTTCGGGAATCAGGGAAGCGGAAGGAATTACCTTATGACCGCGCTCCTTGAAAAATCCAAGATACATTTCTCTAAGTGATTGTCCTGTATAGGTTTTCATAATTTCATACCTTTTAAGTTTTTTCTTCTACATTATATATTTACGAATCGGTTTTGTCAAGCAATACCGTTATTTTCTCGTTAATTTTTACTTAATTCGTAGCCCGTTTTGCTGTCCTTGACCGCATAGCCCATTTCCAAAAGCTTCGCCCGAAGCTCGTCGCTCTTCGCCCAGTCCTTATTTAAACGCGCCGTCCAGCGTTCCTCGGCAACCGCTTTCACCTCGGCGGGAATGTCCTCTGCGTTCTGCTTTTCGTACCAAGCCGTGTATTCTTTCGCGCTCTTTTTGAACAGTCCAAGCAAGGAATAAGTCTTTCTTATCTGCACACCGTAGGAAAGCGCGACGAACAAATCGCCCGATTTCCCCTCCGCAAGCAGTTTCTTCATTTCCTTGAAATATTCGAACAGGTTGGAAAGCGCAAGCGCGGTGTTGAAATCGTCGTCCATGCACTCGTTGAACTCTCTATCCACCTTTTCCGCAATCTCCGCCGCGCGGATCGCGTCCCCGCTTTCCAAGGTCAGCTCCATACCGCGGAGCTTATCCATAACCTTATCCACGATTGCAAGCGTGGAGTAAAATTCAAACAAATGCTTTTCCGCTTCGGGGAATAAGTCGTCCGTGATATTGATATCGTTGCGGTAATTCGTTTGCAACAGCGCAAACTTAATGGCTTCGTCCGAGTATTTTTCCAAAAGCTCGGCAAGAAGCAAGCTGTTCCCCAGCGACTTACTCATTTTTTGACCGTTGACTTTTATCAGTCCGTTATGCGTCCAGTATTTCACGAACTGTTTGCCCGTCAACGCTTCCGTTTGCGCGATTTCGTTTTCGTGGTGAGGGAAAATCAAATCCCTGCCGCCGCCGTGAATGTCGATTTGTTCGCCGAACGCTTTGCGGTTCATAGCCGAACATTCGATATGCCAGCCCGGTCTGCCCTTGCCCCAAGGGGAATCCCAACAAATTTCCCCCTCTTTCGCGCTCTTCCAAAGCGCGAAATCGTAGGCGTTCTTTTTCTCGTCGTCGTTATCCACGCGCACGCCGTCGAGGGCGTCCTCTACGTTGCGGTTGGAAAGCTTGCCGTATGCGGGGAAGCTCGCCACGTCGAAATATACGTCGCCGTTTTTGGTGGGGTAGGCATGACCTTTGTTTATTAAGGTGGATACGAAGTCGATAATATTGTCGATATTTTCGGTGGCTTTGAGCCAAACGTCGGGGTCGTCAACTTCGAATTTGGTCATAATTTGATTGATATTTTCTATCATTTTTGCGGCGTACTCGTCGGCGGGGATACCCGTTTCGCGGGATTTGGCGATGATTTTATCGTCCACGTCAGTATAGTTTCTGGCGTAAGTAACCTCGTAGCCCGATTTATTTAAATATTTACGCATAATATCGTAAATGAGCGCTTGATAACCGTGCCCGATATGCGCTTCGCCCGATACCGTGATACCGCACGCGTACATTTTGACTTTGTTCCCGTCCAAAGGGATAAATTCTTCCTTTTTCTTGGTATACGAATTATAAATTTTCATAAAGGTTCTCCTTATTCTTACTTTCTTTGTTGTTCGCCATAGCGACTAACGCCTGACGGCGTGAAAGGCGCAAAACTGTGTTTTGCTTATTGGGGGGCTTCTTTTGCAGGGGCTTCCGCCCCCGCACCCCTGACAAGAAACTAAGTTTCTTGACTTCTAATCTCAATGCCGTTTTGCTTCCGCGATACGGGCGGCTTCCTTGGCTGCCTCTTCCCTGCGCGCCGCTTCTTCGGCGTTTATCTCGGCGTTGAGCGCCGCTACGGCAATTATTCCCGAATGGGTAGCGTCTTCCGTTTCAGGGACTCGGATTCGCACGATACGGCCGGGAACGCCTACTACCGTTGCGTACGGGGGGACTTCCTTTAACACGACTGCGCCTGCGCCTATCTTCGCGCCCTTGCCGACCGTGAATCCGCCCAGCACTTTCGCGCCTGCCGACAGCGTTACGTCTTCCATGATCGTGGGGTGGCGTTTGCCGCGTTCTTTGCCCGTACCGCCCAAGGTTACGCCTTGGTAGATAACCGTGCCTTTATGCACTTCCGCCGTTTCGCCTATTACCACGCCCGAGCCGTGGTCGATGAATACGCCGCCCTCTATCTTTGCCGCGGGGTGTATCTCTATCCCCGTGAAAAACCGCGCCATTTGACTGACGATACGCGCTAATAATTTTAATTTTATTTTGTGGAAGAAATACGCGACTCTATGCCACGACAACGCGTGCACGCCCGAATAGGTAAGCAAAATTTCAAACGCATTTCGGGCGGCTGGGTCGTTCCGCTTCGCCGCTTTGATGTCTTCCCGAAGGTTTTTAAACCACATATTTTTTACCTCCTGCGCTCCTATATAAGAAAACGCCCTACGCAATATAGTATGCTACTACTTTGCGTAAAGGCGCTTTTATCCGCTGTTCCACTTTACTTTAAAAAATTCCGTCTTTGGGAATTTTTCCTCTTTTGCCTAATATCGGGGGCTGCCGCGGAAGTTACTCCGTCCTCAATCGCAAAAACGCACTTTCGTTTCACTGACGCTTGCCCTGCTTTCAGCCTATGGCACGGACTCTCTGTTTGCGGTATCGCTACACTACTCTTTTTTTGCTCGGATATTTAATTTTTACTTATTATACCATTATCAATGGTAAATTGCAACGATTTTAACCTGTTTTTCCGTATTTTTATGCGATAAACAGATTTTCGATTTTATATTCCGCAAGCGCGGCGTCTATCATCGGGCGGTTGTATACCTTTTGTTCGAGCAGGTACGATACCACGACGTCCTTTTCAAAAGTGAAATCCAAATCGTAATCGCACACCGCAAGCAGGTCTTTCGTATACTCGATACCAAGCTGTGAAGTGAGCGCAAGGGATAAAATCAAATTCTTCGTGGGTAAATATTTACCCTTGCAAATCCCCGTCCAAATTTCTTTGTCAACCGACAGCAGTTCGCCCGCTTCTTCCGCCGTCGTGCCGCATTTTGCAAAGACCGCTTTCAGCCATTTATGCGGCGCGTATTTGGAAAAAATATTTTTGATACGGGGAAACAGTCCCACCGTGCGGAAAGAAAAGGAAAAAGTCTTATCCGACAGCCGTTTTTTCAGCTCCGCTAACAGCTCGGTCTTGTTTTCCTGTTTGGCAAGGCGCATCGTGGACGCAGGAAGCGTGTAAGCATAGGTTCTGCCGTCCGCGCGCACCTCGGAGGTCTGCATTTTCGGCATACGGTAATTGGGCAACACACAAATTTTATCGTAGTTGGCGTACTTCTCACAAAAATACGCGTCTAAATCTTGCATAAAATCAAACATTTTCTCTCTCCGCTCGTTTTCGCTTTCCGTTATTATAACATATCCCGCGTAAAAACGCAACCGTTTTTTATCCGCGCGCACATTCGCTCCGTGTTCGGCTTGTGAAAATTTTGTTTATGATAAGTTTTTGCATTTTTTTGTGAAATGTAACAAAAAATCACAATTTTTTATCTTCATATACTTGATTTTTTTCGCGTTTTATGGTACATTTTATATAGAGCCAAGGAGGTGGTTTTATGAAAAGAGAACGTATAACTGAAATAGCCAACTTACTCGACAAACGCGGAAAGCTGAGTTTGAAACAGCTGGAAGAATGTTTCCCCCGCGTTTCGCAAATGACGCTTCGGCGAGATTTATTGTTACTGGAACAAGAGGGCAAGGTCATTCGCGTACGGGGCGGAGCGATGTCCGTAAAGGACGTGCAAAAGACCTCGGGCGTGCCGTATACCAAAAAGACGGCGATACATACGGACGAGAAAATACTCATTGCGCAAAAAGCGGCGCGGCTTGTGGAAACGGGCTCGTCGGTGTTTTTGGACGCAGGTTCGACCGCGCTCTATCTTGCCAAGGAAATGCCCGATATATCTTGCAGCGTGTTCACGAACGGTTTGGCGGTCGCTACCGAGCTTTCCAAGAAAAAGAACGTTGCCGTGAATCTTTTAGGCGGGGCATTGATAAAAGAAAATCTTTCGACGGCTTCCTCGCTCGCCTCGGTGTATTTTACCGATATGAATTTTGAAATCGCGATTATTGCGGCGGCGGCGTTTACGCCCGAAAGCGGATTTTCCTGCGCTTCGCAAATGGAAGCGGATTTGTTCAAATTTATTTGTAGGAAAGCGAAATTTACTTATATGATGCTGGACAGCTCGAAAATCGGCAAAATCAAGCCGTATACCTTTGCCCGCATTGAGGATATCAACGTTCTGATCACTGACGATGATTTCCCCGAGGGTTTAAAGGAACAGTTCAAGGCAAAAAATATCGTGGTTATGTAATATAGAAACCGAGGTTGCGCAAACAACCTCGGTTTTTCCTTTAAACGGTATGCCCGTTCTTTTCGATTACTCTTACTACACTTTCTACTAACGCTTCGCAAACGGAAAGCGCCTCCGCTTCCACCATGACGCGAATAACAGGCTCCGTGCCCGATTCCCGAACCAAAATCCTGCCCGTATCGCCAAGCGTTTTTTCTGCATCCGCTATCGCTTGTTGCACTTCTTCGTCCGCGCGCGCCGCCGCTTTGTCCTTGACTCGCACGTTCTTTAATATCTGCGGATACGCTTTCATCGGCGCAACCAGCGCGGAAAGCGGTTTCTTCTCGTCCAGCATCGCCTGCATAATTTTCAGGCTCGTCAATACCCCGTCGCCCGTCGTGGCGTACTTCGAAAAGATAATATGCCCCGACTGCTCCCCGCCGAGCGAATACCCGCCCTCAGCCATACGCTCGTATACGAATTTATCCCCGACGGGCGTTTTTTCATACTCCACGCCGATTTTATCAAGCGCTTTATACAGTCCGAAATTCGACATAACCGTGGTAACGACTTTATTCTTTAAAAGCTTACCCCGTTCTTTCATATAGCTTGCGTACAGATAAATGATTTTATCGCCGTCCACGACCTCGCCGTTCTCGTCCACGCAAAGGCATCTATCCGCGTCGCCGTCAAAGGCAAACCCGATATCTAACCCCTTTTCCTTAACGAATTTTTGCAAATTTTCAATATGCGTAGACCCCACCCCGCGGTTAATGTTCGTACCGTCGGGTTCAACGCCCGTAACGAAAGTCGTCGCACCGAGTGCGTCAAACACGCTTTTGGCGATATTCCACGCACTGCCGTTGGCGCAGTCCAAGCCCACTTTCACCCCCTTGAAGCTATGCACGCCAAGGGAAATGAGATACCCTACGTATCGGTTTCTGCCCGCGACGAAATCGACCGTTCTGCCGATTTTTTCCTTTTTCGCGTACGGAACTTCTTTGAAAGTCTGCCCAAACACGGTTACCTCGCCGTCGAGATAGCTTTCGAGCAAAGCAATCGTTTCCTCGTCCATCTTCTCGCCCGCGCCGTTAAAGAGTTTTATGCCGTTATCGTAAAAGGGGTTATGGCTCGCGGAAATCATAATCCCGCAATCGAACCGTTCTTGGCGCACGGCAAACGCCACCGAGGGCGTCGTCGTAACGTGCAGCAAATACGCGTCCGCGCCCGAAGCCACGATACCGCCCGATAAGGCGTACTCGAACATATACCCCGATCTTCTCGTGTCCTTGCCGATCACGATTCTTGCCCGCTCCGCGCCCGCGCGGAGCGCCTTTTCGTTAAAATACCAACCTAAAAAACGCCCTACCTTAAAGGCGTGCTCTGCCGTCAGGTTCTCGTTCGCTTCCCCGCGAAAACCGTCCGTACCGAAATATTTACCCATTTTTATTATTTCCTCTTATTTTCTCTTATTTTTCTTCTTTTTCGACCGTTACGCCGAAAGTCTTATAAATGCTGTTTTCCTTGACCGTACCCCGCACACAGCTCAACGGGTAGACCGTACTGTTTTTGCCGATCACCGTCCCTGGGTTGAGCACGCTGTTACAGCCCACCTCGACGAAATCGCCGAGCATCGCGCCCACCTTTTTTAAGCCCGTTTCCTGCTTCTCTCCGCCGTTTTTTATCACGACGGGCGTTTTATCCGACTTCACGTTGGAAGTGATAGACCCCGCGCCCATATGCGCTTTGTAGCCTAAAATGCTATCCCCGATATAATTATAATGGGGCACTTGCACGCCGTCGAATAAAATCGCATTTTTCAGCTCCGTCGAATTGCCGACCACGCAGTTTTTCCCGATGAGCGCGCTCCCGCGGATAAACGCGCAGTGCCGTACTTCCGTTTCCGCACCGATAATACAGGGCGGGTTGATACTTGCACTTTGCGCGATTTTCGCGCTTTTATGCGCCCATACCTTGGGGGAAATCTCGTCGTATTCCTCTTTGTTCAGCGTTTCGCCCAAAGCTTCGATAAATGCTTTTAAGCCCGTCAACGCTTCCCAAGGATAGACGAATCCCGAAAGATACTCGCCCGCCTGCGTGCGGGTTAAATCGTATAACCGTTTCGTTTGATACATTTGCTTTTCTCCTTTTCGTTTCTCCTTTATTATATTTCGTCCACGAAAAAATTGCCCCTCTTCTTTGCGCTTTTCTTTGGTTTTCTTTCGTTATTTTTGGGTATTCTTTCGTTTTCAACGGTTTCTATTGTAGCACAACGGAATTTTTATGTCAACGGTTTACACGCGGAAAATATATTTTTTTACACAAAAAAAGGAAGCCGAAGCTCCCTTTTTCTTAAAATGATTTTATTTTCAATCTCTTATCGAGTTCCCCATTTCATAGGCAATTTGCATAAGCTCGGGGCGTTCGCGGACTTCCCCTCTTTGCGCAACCCCTCTGCCGTACAGAGTTCCCTTTTCCTCGTAACCGTCGATACACTTGGCAAAGCCGTGGAAGCAAGCGAGCGTGCCGTCAAAGGTGTCGCTGTCCTCTTCGGCGGCGGTGGTGATATAATAGAGGTCTTTGTTTGCGATTTCCGTCCAACGCGCGACAGTGCGGTCGATAACGGCTTTGAGCTGTGCGCACACCGAATAGAAATACACGGGGCTTGCCAAAACGAGCACGTCGGCGTCGATGATTTTTTGCAAAATCTCGCCCATATCGTCGTTCAACGCGCACTTGCCCTTATGCTTTCTGCAAAAATAACAGCCCTTACAAGGGGAAATATTCTTTTCGGCTACGCGGATTTTCTCTACCTCGTTCCCCGCTTCCAGCGCGCCTTTTGCGAACTCGTCGCAAAGGGTATCCGAATTTCCGCCCTTTCTCGGACTTCCCGATAAAATAAGTACCTTTTTCATTTCTTTACTCCTTTATTTTTTCTTGATTTCATGTCCAACTAATTCGTCAATGCTTATCCCGTAAAAATCGGCTAACGATATACATTGTTGTATATTTGGTATACCTTTATCTAATTCTATCCAACTAATCGTATTTTGCGGTATTCCCGTCGCCTTTGCCACTTCGCTTTGCGTATAATTGTATGCCTTTCTTATCGCTTTTATCTCGTTTCCGCACATTTTTCTTTTATAAAATTATCACTCTACTTTTTATTGATTTCATGCCCGACTAATTCGTCAATGCTTATCCCGTAAAAATCGGCAAGTTTAATACAATCAGCTACATTCGGCACATTTATCCCCTTTTCCCACGCACTTATCGTGGACTGAGGTATTCCCGTTGCTTGCGCTACTTCTATTTGCGTTAAACCGCTTAATTTTCTTTGGTCTTTTATTGCCTGTTCTATCATTTTCTTCTCCTTTTTAAAATTATAACAGAAATCTGCTAAAAACGCTTGACAATAACAGTATTCTGTTATTATAATATATTTAATACCATTATACTGGTATTTTGGGAGAGGTTTATGACGAAGTTATTAGAAGAAATTTATTTAATGCTAACGGAAACGAACAAATTTCAGTGTTCGAAGATAAGTGAAGAAGAGAGTAAAGCATACAAAGAGATTTACGAACCGTTGACGGAAAAGCAGAAATCTCTTTTCGACCGTTTTGTAGATATTTTATCCGCTCGATATTGCGACGACGGGGAAAGACTGTTTTACGAGGGCTTTAAGCTTGGCTTCAAATTATTTACAGAGGTGTTATACGAATAATAAAAAACTGTCCGCCAAAAGACGGACAGTTTTTTATATACGCTTTCTTATTTCGCGCAGTTTGCTTTGAGGATTGCCAAGTTGTCCATAATTTCTTTGGGCATCTTGTCGCCGAAGTTGTCTGCGTAGTAAGCAGTGATTTCTTCCGCTTCCGCAGCCCAACGCTCTTTGTCAACTTCCAAAAGCTTGTCGAGCGTTGCCGCGTCGATGTCGCAGTTTTCAATGTTGATATCCTTTGCATAAGGCAGGTAACCGATCGCCGTTTCGCGAGCGTCCACTTTGCCGTCGCAACGGTCCAAAATCCAGTCGATAACGCGCATATTGTCGCCGAATCCGGGCCACATGAAGTTGCCGTTCTCGTCCTGACGGAACCAGTTTACGTTGAAGATCTTGGGTTGCTTGCTCTCTTCTACCTTTGCGCCCATGTTGATCCAGTGCTGGAAGTACTGGTCTACCGAGTAGCCCATAAAGGGTTTCATTGCCATGGGGTCGTGACGGAGTACGCCTACTGCACCCGTTGCAGCCGCGGTCGTTTCAGAGGACATAATCGTACCTACGAAAGTACCGTGGTTCCAATCTCTCGACTGATATACGAGCGGGGTCGTCGTTGCTCTTCTGCCGCCGAAGATGATTGCGGAAAGAGGTACGCCTGCCGCCGAGTTAAATTCGGGCGAGATGCAAGGGCAGTTGATAGCGGGAGCGGTGAAACGGGAGTTGGGGTGCGCTGCATTGCGGCCGCAATCAGGCGTCCAAGGCTTACCCGTCCAGTCGATAAGCTCTGCGGGAGCTTCTTTCGTGAGTTTTTCCCACCATACGGTGTTGTCCTTAGGGTTAAGCGCAACGTTCGTGAAGATGGTGCCCTGCTTCGTGGAAGCGAGTGCGTTGGGGTTAGACTTTTCGTTCGTACCGGGCGCAACGCCGAAGAAGCCGTTTTCGGGGTTACAAGCCCAAAGTCTGCCGTCTTCGCCTACTCTGATCCAAGCGATATCGTCGCCGACGCACTGTACTTCGTAGCCTGCGTCAAGGTACTGCTTGGGAGGGATTAACATTGCGAGGTTGGTCTTACCGCAAGCGGAAGGGAACGCAGCCGCAACGTATTTGATTTCTTTATCCTGAGGACGCTTAACGCCGAGAATGAGCATGTGTTCTGCCATCCAGCCCTCTTTCTTACCGAGGTTGGTAGCGATACGAAGTGCGAAGCACTTTTTACCCAAAAGTACGTTGCCGCCGTAAGCGGAGTTCACGGAAATAATCGTATTGTCTTCGGGGAAGTGCATGATATATCTCTTTTCGGGATCTACGTTACACTTTGCGTGGAAGCCTTTAACGAAATCGCCGTCCGCGCCGAGCTGGTCAAGACACATTTTGCCTACGCGGGTCATGATCATCATGTTCAAAACGACGTAGATGGAGTCGGTGATTTCGATACCGATTTTGGAGAAGGGGGAGCCTACGACGCCCATCGAATAAGGGATAACGTACATCGTTCTGCCCTTGTACGCGCCTTTCGCGATTTCGTTTACCATAGCGTACGCTTCTTTGGGAGCTTTCCATTTAACGATGGAATGAGGAAGCGCGTCCGCTTCGTTTTCACAGCAGATAAAGGTTCTGTCCTCTACGCGGGCAACGTCGTTTTCTGCGGTTCTGTGATAGTAGCAATCGGGAAGAAGCTCTTGGTTGAGCTTAATGATTTCGCCCGTTGCGCAAGCTTCTGCGCGAAGCTCGTCTCTCTGCTTGTCGCTACCGTCGATCCAAACCACTTTGTCGGGCTGTGCGAACGCCTGACAGTCAGCAACGAATTGAAGCACTTTCTTGTTGTTAGTCATAAGTTATCTCCTTACAATGATATTTTTTTCTTTTCGTTATTTTCGGTGAAACGGGAAATTTTTATTCCGTTGGGATAAATTCCCTTTTTCCACCGCTTATCATTATATCATAAACTTTTTTAATTGTAAACAGTTTTGCGATGAATTTTTTGCATAATTGGAAATTTTGCGTTTTTATCAAAATTTATTGCTAATTTTTCTCATTTCTTTCATTTTTTGCATATACTATCTTCTATGAAAAATAAATTCAACGACAACCGACTCGCCGAAGAACTCGATTTAATCGTCCTCACCGACGATACGCATAAAAAGGACGGCTTCCCCGTCGGCTCGCTCGGCACGCTTATCTATTCGTATACGGGCAAGGACAACCCCCTTTACGCCGAGTTCCAAACGGGCGAAGCGAAAAAGGAGCTCGCCTTGGGCTTGGACGGATTTCGGGTGCTGAATATAAAACAGCCGTGCGATCTTTCGATCGTCACGGCATATTTGAAAAATCGGATTTCCCGCAACGCTCAATAGAGCGCGGCGCGCACGGTTTTCAGTCTGCTTGCGCGGATAGCGATATTCGCCGTCATCACCGCAAAGGGTGTAAGCGCGCAACAGCCTACTATCATTAAGGTCGGCATCAGCGAAAAGTAGGTCGAATAGGTCAAAAGCCCGATCACGCCCGCGAACAGAATGGAATCGTACGAGCCTTTCAAGGCTTCCTTAAACGATATTCGTCTTTCTTCCTTGGGAGTAACGATAAACCTCGCTTTTTTACCAAACAGCGCGCAGGTAACCGTAATAATCATCATGGGCACGAGGGACGCGTACACCACGAAATTGAGCGCGGCGTAGCCCAACAGTTTCAGACCTTTTTCTCTTCCGCCGTGCACGAAGAAGTCGGGAATCAGCGGAGATACCAAAAACACAATCATAAGCAAGATAAGCGCTTTGGAGTACCCGCCCACGTCGAAGCCGAGCGCGCCGATGAGCACGGTATTGATAATGATAAGGAAAGACAGCATCGGGATAATGGGCAAATTGTAATGGGAAAGCCGTATATCGAGCTTTTCATACCAAGACATTTTCGAAGTCGTGATACTGCGATTATACTTACGCATAAATTCGACGTTGCCCTGCACCCATTTCGTCTGCCGTTTTTTCAGGCACAGATAATCGACGGGAAATTCCTCTTCGCATAAAATATTCGGCGCGTACAGTACGCGGTAACCGCTGTTTTTGACCTCGATTGCAAACGAGATATCCTCGGCGACTACCTTGGGGAATCCGCCCGTTTTTTCATAGCACGCACGGCTTATCGCCATACCGTGTCCAATCAGCGCGTTACTGCCGTAAAAATTCTTCATAACCTGACAAATTTTCCCGTTGCTCTTGACCGACAAGCCCATTAGGTTTTGGAAAAGGTTGCTCCCTTTCGTCGCCTTGTGCGCCGCCTGTACCACGCCTACCTCGCTCGAATACGCAAAGTATTTCAGCATTTCCGTTATATAATTATTAGGAATTCGCTCGTCGCTGTCCAGCACGACGAAATAGTCGTAATCGGTTTTGCCTTGCAGGTAATTGTTCAAATTCCCTGCCTTGAACCCCTCGCGGTTCTCTCTTCTGATAAGCGTCGCGCCCGTCCGTTTCGCGAAACGGTCGATTTCGCGGATATACTCTTGTTTCGAGCTGTCGTCGAGTATCACCGTTTCAAAGTTGTCGTATTTTTGCTCCATACACGCTTCCAACGCTTGGGCGTTGAAGTCGTTGCAGGTGCAGTATAAAAGCAAGACTTTCGGGTTCTTCCCGTCCCCTGAAAGCTTGGTAATATCGGGGTTTGCGTTTATGATTTCGTCATACCGTTTTAAAATGCGTTTTTTGTTGCAAAGGAATAGAAACGAGAACATAAAATCTTTCACGCTTCCCAGCCACATATACGCGAGCATCAGGGCGTTGACGGCGAGCAGTACGCAAGCGGTAATCATGCTTGCCGTGGCGTTTCTGCCGTTTAAAAAGTCGTAGAGAATTACTCCGCACGCGGTAAACAGCGCCAGTGCGCACACCGCCCATACGCATAAAATAGCGATATACACCTTTGGATTCTTTTTCACTTTGTTTTTCTCCTTTTTTCACCGCCCGCTTCTCGGGCTGTTCCGAATATTTTAACACCCCTTTTTTTGCGTTTACTCGCCTTGCACGCTTGACAAATACTGCCAAATCGTTTATACTGTTCATAATACCCTTTGAAATCGAGAAAAGGAATAAAAGCAAATGAGAATCGTAATTAAAGTCGGTACTTCCACGCTGGCTCATTCCACGGGAAGATTGAATATCCGTCGCACGGGCGAGCTTTGCAGAGTCGTCAGCGACTTAAAAAATGCCGGGCACGAGGTGGTTTTGGTGTCCTCGGGCGCGATCGGTATGGGCGTTGGAAAACTGGCGTTAAGCGAAAAACCGAAAGACATTCCCACCAAACAAGCGGCGGCGGCTGTCGGGCAGTGCGAGCTGATGTATACCTACGACAGACTGTTTACCGAATACAACCACACGGTAGCGCAAATTCTTTTGACGGGCTCGGACTTTTCCGCGGACGATCGGCACGAGAATTTCAATAACACGATAAAACGGCTGTTGGAGCTGAACGCTCTGCCTATCATTAACGAAAACGACACGATCGCCACGGACGAGATAAAGGTAGGCGATAACGATACGCTTTCCGCACTCGTTGCCGTGAGCGTGAAAGCGGAATTGCTCGTGATTTTATCCGACGTGGACGGACTGTATTCTGCCGACCCGCACAAGGATAAAAACGCACGGCTTATCGAAGAGGTGCACGGTGTGACGGAAGAGATACTGCAAAAGGCGGGCGGAGCGGGTTCTGCGCTCGGCACGGGCGGTATGAGAACGAAGCTGACCGCGGCGAAGCTGTGTAATGACAAGGGCGTGGATATGGTAATCGCCAACGGCGAAAGCCCCGAGCTTTTATATGCTATCGTAGACGGAAAAAAAGGCGGATACACGAGATTTTTCGCGTAATAAATCCACCATCGGTGTTGACCGCTTACGCGGTGGTAGGCGCAAAACTGCGTTTTGCTTACTTGGGGTTTCCTTTCGTGGGCTCTGCCCACACCCGCAAGAAACTAAGTTTCTTGACTTCTAACCAAAAGGAGTATTACCTTGAAAACGACGAAGGAAATTTTAATCGATGCGAAAGCGGCGGCAAGGAACGCTTGCTATTTAACGGCGGAAAAGAAGAACGCCGTGCTTTTGGCTATGGCGGACGCGCTTGAAAAGGACGCGGAGAAGATTCTCGCCGCAAACGAAATTGACCTTGAAAATGCAAAAGGCGTTCTGCCCGAAGTAATGCTGGATAGATTAAAACTGGATAAAAAGCGTATCGCGGGTATGGCGAACGGAATCCGCGAGGTGGCGGCTCTGCCCGATCCCGTGGGTAAGGCGTTGGAACAAACGACGCTTATGAACGGCTTGACGGTTACGAAAACGAGTGTTCCGCTCGGCGTTATCGGCATTATCTACGAAAGCCGTCCCAACGTAACCTCGGACGCGGGCGCGCTGTGCTTTAAGAGCGGGAACGTATGCGTTTTACGCGGAGGCAAGGACGCGTTCCGTTCCTCGTTCGCTATCATTGAAAGTATGCGCGCGTGCTTGGAAAACGCGGGCTTGGATCAGAATTTTATCAATATCGTCGAGGACACCTCGCGTGCCAGCGCGACGGAGCTAATGACGGCGGTGGGCTATATCGACGCGTTGATTCCCCGTGGGGGCGCGGGCTTGATACGCTCGTGTGTGGAGAATGCGAAAGTCCCCTGTATTCAGACGGGTACGGGAATTTGCCATATCTATATTGACGAAACGGCGGATATCGAAAAGGCGTTAAATATTATCGAAAACGCCAAGACTTCCCGCCCGTCCGTTTGTAACGCGGCGGAGGTCTGCCTCGTACACGAAGCGGTTGCGGAGAAATTCCTGCCCCTCTTAAAGAAACGGCTTTGCAATGACCGTGCGGAAAAAGGTCTGCCTGCCGTGGAACTGCGTTGCGATAAAAAATCGTTTGAAATTATCGGCGGAGTACAAGCGGGCGAAAACGATTTCGATACGGAATTTTTAGATTATATCCTCGCCGTGAGGATAGTTTCTTCCGTGGACGAGGCTATCTCGCATATTGCCGAGCATTCAACGGGGCATAGCGAAAGTATCGTAACGGAAACGGAAAGCGCGATGGAAAAATTCACTTCGGCGGTAGATAGTGCGGCGGTGTACGTAAACGCCTCTACGCGGTTCACCGACGGCGGAGAATTCGGCAAGGGCTGTGAGATAGGCATTTCCACGCAAAAGCTCCACGCGCGCGGTCCGATGGGTTTAGAAGAGCTTTGCTCGTATAAATATATCGTCAAAGGCACAGGACAAGTGCGGGGTTAATATAAAGGCAAAATTTACCGCAATTTTGCATCTTACATTTACTTGGTTATTTTTCGCCATAGCGATTGACCGCTACGCGGTTTTTGCGCAACCTACGGTTGCTTTTCGTAAGGCTGTAACGCCCTACGGGCGCGACTGCCGTCGAGGCGTAAAGGCTCTGCCTTTACAATCCGCAAGGGACAATGCCCCTTGACCCCTAACTATAATTTCCCCTAAATTTTGCATTTAATAAAAGGAGTTTTATTATGAAATATACCTTCGGTTTTATCGGTTGCGGAAATATGGGCGGTGCGCTCGTTCGCGCAACGGCAAAAGCCGTGGACGGCAGTAAAATCGCCGTTTGCGACTACGACCAAACCAAAGCGCAGGCTTTGGCAAATACGCTCGGCGTTACCGCCGTTACGGCAGACGAGCTTGCCAAAACAAGCGAATTCGTCGTTTTGGGCGTGAAACCGCAAAATATGCAGGAAACGCTTGCGCCCCTCGCAAGCGCATTAAAAAATAACGACGGCGTAACCGTTATCACAATGGCGGCGGGATTGAGCATTTCCGCTATCCGTTCGTTCGTCGGCGCAGACTTGCCCGTGATCCGCATTATGCCCAACACGCCCGCTATGCTCGGCGCGGGTATGATTTTATATACGACGGCAGGCGTATCGAAAGACGCGGAAAATAAATTCCTCGCGGGCTTTGCCAAGGCGGGCAAAATAGATAAAATCCCCGAAGAAAAAATCGACGCGGCAAGCGCGCTGTCGGGTTGCGGTCCTGCGTTCGTGTACGCGTTTGCGGAAGCGCTCGCCGACGGTGCGGTCGAATGCGGCGTGCCCCGCGATAAAGCCGCTATTTACGCGGCGCAAACCTTAAAGGGCGCGGCGGAAATGTTACTGGAATATGGTCATCCCGCCGATTTAAAGGACGCGGTTTGCTCCCCCGGCGGTACGACGATTGCGGGCGTGCACGCGCTTGAAAACGCGGGCTTCCGCGGTGCGGCGATGGACGCCGTTATGGCGGCGTATAAACGCACGCTTGAACTGAAAAAATAACCGTTTACACGCAAAAAAATAAAGTCGGTTTTCGCCGACTTTTATTTTTTGCTCTTTTTCCGTACCCGATAATAGGTCTGCTGACTGTTGAACCCCGCTTCGTAAATGAGTTCGAGCGTCGTGCCCGTATACCCCTCTTGCAACCGACGGGCGATATAGTCCAAGCGCAGTCCGTTGATATATTCGGATATTCCCGTTTTCACGAACCGATGGAACACGCGGGATAAGTGCGCTTCCGCATACCCCAGCTCCCGCGAAAGGGTTTTACGGGTAACGCTCTCCAAATAATGTTCTTGGATATAGGTGAGCATT
Organism: Candidatus Scatosoma sp.; assembly: GCA_045588185.1. Classification (GTDB taxonomy): domain Bacteria; phylum Bacillota; class Clostridia; order Christensenellales; family Borkfalkiaceae; genus Scatosoma. The sequence continues at coordinate 32,090 of JAZNDR010000091.1, forward strand.
TTCCGTACCAACGCCGCCTCGCCCCGCGGTTTTTCCGCGGTAAATTGCAGCTTTTCAAAAATTAGCGAAAGTATTAAACCCGCCGCCGCTTCCCGCGCGCTTTCCGTTTGCATCGGCGTAAGATATTTATCGGTAAGCCCGATAAGCTCCGCACAAAACCGTTCGTCCTCTATTCTGTTTACGGCAATCCGTAATCCTTTCCGTTGGGCGTTGAACCTGCCAAGCAAGCTATACGGAATTAAAATCACCCGCGCGTCCTCGTCCGTCCGCGCCGTTATTTGGCGGTATTCGTGCAAGTCGTAGCTATCCACGACGAACGCTTCCCCGCCACAGGTTACATGCCTTTCGCCGTTGATAATCACTTCGTAGTCGCCCTTTCGCACCAAGAAAATTTCTAAATTGTTATGGAAGTGGGACGGATAAGAATGGTTGCCGTTTCCGTGCGCTTCCAAGCGTTTGTTGTCTTCCCGCTTTTTTTCGTAAAATCCGTTCATAGTCAAATTATATCATAAAATGAGAATAAATCAAACCGTTTTGATATATATTTTGAGAATTTTATTTGTTATAATACAATCAATTCTATAAGGAGATTTTGTATGAAACACGATTTATCTATCTTTACGATCGACGAAAAACTGCGTCTTTTGACAGGGAAAAATCACTGGCAAACGCACGACTTAGACGGGAAGCTCCCCTCTATCTTTCTCGCCGACGGTCCGCACGGACTTAGAATGGTCAATCAAACGAACACGGCGATAATTCCCGCAACGGCGATGCCCACACTGTCCGTGCTCGCCAACTCTTGGGATATAGAGCTTGCGTATCTGCAAGGCGAAACGATTGCGGACGACTGTATCGAAAACGGCGCGGATATTTTACTCGCGCCGGGCGTCAATATCAAACGCACGCCTCTTTGCGGACGGAATTTCGAATATTTTTCCGAAGATCCGTTCCTTGCGGGTGCAATGGCGAAATCGTATATCGAGGGTGTACAGAGCAAGGGCGTCGGCACTTCCTTAAAGCATTTTTGCGCCAACAACCGCGAATACGACCGTTTTTACCAAACGAGCGAGGTGGACGAACGCACCTTACGGGAAATCTATCTGCCTGCTTTTGAAACGGCTTTAACCGCCGAGCCTTGGACGGTAATGTGTTCGTATAACCCCGTCAACGGCGTGTACGCGTCCGAAAATAAACGGTTATTAAAGGATATTTTACGGGACGAGTTCGGCTTTAACGGCTTAATAATGTCCGATTGGAGCGCGGTGCATTGCGGTCCGCGCGCGGTCAAGGCAACGCTCGATTTGCGTATGCCCTACCACCCCGACGCGTTCGATGCATTAAAGAACGCGTACGAGCGCGGTTGGCTGACGGACGAAGAAATTGATTTCTGCGTGGAAAATCTTTTAAGCCTTATCGACAAAACGAAAAACGGGAAAAAGAAAATCACGACCACCAAAACACAACGCCACGAAATCGCCGTGAAAATCGCGTGCGGGGGCGCGGTGCTTTTGAAAAACGACGAGAATATTTTGCCTTTAACGGGCGGGAATATCCTCGTTAGCGGACCTTATCAGGAAACCCCCTCGATCGGTGGCGGCGGCAGTGCGTTCGTTACCACAGAGCACCAAAGTAAACCGCTTTCCGACGAGCTTTCTCAACGGTTGCCTACCGCAACGGTAACGATCGCGCAAACCCGCATTACGGAAAACGGCGGCGCGTTTTTTCTAAAATCGGCGTTTCAAAAAGCAAGCGAAGCGGATTTTGCCGTGCTTTGCGTGGGGAACGGTAAAAATATCGAGGGCGAATCCTTTGACAGAACCACGCTCCGACTTCCCGCCGTGCAAGAGGATTTGATTTTGGGCGTGGCAAAAGCGAACCCGAATACAATCGTAGTCATAGAAGCGGGCAGTGCGGTGGATACCTCGCCTTGGGCGGATAAGGTAAAAGCGATACTGTATTTAGGCTTTGCAGGCGAGGGTGCGCAGGAGGCGCTCGCCGATTTATTGACAGGCAAAGCTTGCCCGTCGGGAAAGCTCAACGAAACTTTCCCCTTATCGCTTGACGATACGCCGTCGGGGAAAATGCGCGGCAACGGGTTTTACGAACGGTACGGCGAGGGTGTGTTCATCGGCTACCGCCACTACGATTTGGATAACAAGCCCGTGCTTTATCCGTTCGGGTTCGGACTTTCCTATGCAGAGTTTGCCTATTCCGACCTTTCGCTAACCAAAAAGAGCGAAACGGAATACGAGGTTTCGTATACGGTAAAGAATATTTCCAAAGTAGACGGTGCGGAAGTTTCGCAGGTCTATATTCGCGATACGTTCTCGATGGTATCCCGACCTGAAAAGGAATTAAAGGGTTTTGCAAAAACCTTTTTAAAGGCAGGCGAGGAAAAGCGAGTAACGGTGCAATTGAACGCCCGCGCGTTTGCGTATTACAGTACCGCGCTCCAAAAATGGCAGGTGGAGAACGGGAAATTCGAAATCCTCGTCGGCGCGTCCTCGCGGGATATTCGTTTAAAAACGAGCGTTATAATATCCCTGCCCGAAGAAGAACAGTACTCTTTGGAGTAAACGAAAAAAGCGGCTGAAAAGCCGCTTTTCTTACATTGCCGTTATTCTAAAATATTCGTCGTAATGAAGTCTACCCCGAACGCCTTGGCAAGCTCCGCGTGTTCGAGCGTGTCGAGCGTCCACACGTTTACCTTTAACCCCGCGTTATGTAGCTTCTCCATCTTTTCTTTCGTAACGCAATACCCGCAAAGGTCGGCGTCGAATTTATTTTCTATCATAAACGCAATCTCTTTTTCCGTGCAAAGCTCGGTCAGGTATTGCGCGTCCGCGTTCTTAAACCGCTCGCGCAACGCCACGAGATTTTCTCCCGCGAACGAAATGAAGGTCGTCTTTTCCAGCCAGCCGAGCGATTGCACCGTTTCCGCAATCCCCCACACCCCTTCCGCGGGCATTTTGTTCTTTAATTCCAACACCGCTTGCTTGCCGTATTTTTTGCAAATACTGATATATTCGTCAAGGCTGGGCAAGAACAGGTCGGCACGGTCGGTTACCCCGTCCGTGTCTTTTAATTTCACCGAACGGAGAAGCTCGAAAGTACTATCCTCGACGGAGATATCCAAACCCGCAATCCGTTTCAAATCGTCGTCGTGTACGATAATGAATTTATTGTCTTTCGTGATATGCACGTCCGTTTCGATACCGTAATAACTCTTAACCCCCGCCGCCACGAACGCCGGGCAGGTGTTTTCCTTTTCCAAGCCCGATACGCCACGGTGGGCAATCATTTTAATATTCCCTTTGTTTTCGAATTTTATCGTGTCTGTCATACTTCTCAATCCCTTCTGTTTCTGCCGAACAGTATCAGCACCCATATCGCAAACCGCAAGAAATACACGAGCGAGGTAAGCAACGAAGCCACGTAAGTCATTGCCGCCGCCGACAGCATTTTTTCCGCGTACGGCAATTCCTGCTTATTGATAATTCCCTCGGCAACGAGCATCTTCTTCGCCCGACGGCTCGCGTCTAATTCCACGGGCAGGGTTACGAGCATAAATACGGTCGAAAGTCCGTACCCGATCACACCCGCCATCGCAAGATAAAACCCAAGGTCGGAGTTTTGCGTTTTCGTTACGAATACGTCTAAAATCAACCCCACGAGCACGAGCGGAAGCGCCAACCGACTGCCGATATTCGCAAGCGGTACGAGTACGGAGCGGAGCTTATAGGGCAAATACCCTTTCTTTTTTTGCATTACGTGTCCGATTTCGTGCGCGGCGACCGCCACGGCGGCTACCGAATCGTTCCCGTAAGTGCTTTCGGAAAGATTGACTGTTTTTTTCGTCGGGTGGTAATGGTCGGATAAAAATCCGCGCACCCTGCCTATCGAAATATCGTTCACGCCGTTGGCTCTAAGCAGGCGTACCGCCGTGTCGTACCCCGTCATACGCGAGGAAGTACCTAAATCTTGGTAAGCGGAATAAGTCGAACGCACCTTTGCGCTCGCCCAGCCTGCGAAGATCGCGCAAAGCAAAATCAAGCCTAAAAATATGAAATAATATTCCATCGTGTTTTTTCTCCTTATTATAGTATTGTACTATTACGAAAAAATATCACAAGTCGATTGCAAAAGGATACAATTCCGATTTAGAAACCCCCCTATCCTTTGCCGCGCGTTTCAACGCTTCCTTCTTATCCAACCCCGCTTTCATATAATGCTGAATATGCTCCCGTTCCGAAAGCGCGTTCAAGGCACATTCCTTGTCCCCCGCACCCTCTACGACGAGCACGAACTCTCCGCGCTTTTCCCCCGCTAGACCCTCGGCAAGCGTAAAGCGCACCGTTTCCTCGTGGAGCTTGGTAATCTCCCTGACCGCCGCCGCCTTTCTATCGCCGAATACCTCGTACATTGCCTTAATATCCTTATCGACGTCTTGGGGCGCAGAATGGAACGCGAGCGTTAAATCGCAATCCTTATACTTTTCCAGCACCGCTTTTTTCTCGCTTGCTTTATCGGGTAAAAATCCGATGAACGCGAACTTATCGGCAGGAAGTGCGGACAGCACCAACGCCGCCACGAACGCGCACGCGCCGGGGATAAGGGTATACGGCTCGCCCGCCTCGCGGAGCGTTTTACAGACGATATTCCCAGGGTCGGACACGACGGGCGTACCCGCGTCGGACACGATAGCGACCTTTTCGCCCTTTTTAGACGCTTCTAAAATTTTTTGCGCCGCTTCCGTTTCATTGAATTTATGGCAAGAATACAGCGGTTTTTTAATTTCGTAGGCGTTAAGGAGTTTAATCGTATGGCGAGTATCCTCGCAAAAAATAACGTCCGCTTCTTTGAGCGTTTCCAAAGCCCGAAGCGTAATGTCTTTTAAATTCCCTATCGGCGTTGCAATAAAATATACCATAGAACCTCTCCGTATAAATAAACGAAATAATTAGAAGTCAAGAAACTTAGTTTCTTGTCAGGGGTGCGGGGGCGGAAGCCCCTGCATAATCAGCCCCAAGTAGCAAATCTTTGATTTGCCACCGCGGAGCGGTCAACGCAAGCAAGGCTTGCGTGTTAGCGCAAAACTGCGTTTTGCTTTATAAAAGGCTGTAACGCACCTCTCGGTGCGCGACTGCCGTCGAGGCGTAAAGGCTCTGCCTTTACAATCCGCAAGGGACAATGCCCCTTGACCCCCCGCCTAATTGATTAGGGTGGGTAAAATCTCACATGCGGGTTTTCCGCCTTTTACCCCTTCCACCATTACAAGATACGGCTTCGCGCCTTGCTTCCCACCTACGAATTGTATGCGCTTGACTTCAATGTTCACTTCATGTAAAGTATAACATACTTCCGCTAACCTGTCCGCGCGGTGCAAAAGCGCGATACGGCCGCCGAACTTCAACGCAAACGCCGCCGCTTTGGCGATTTCCGCTAAATTTATCGTGATTTCCTTTCGGCAAATCGCTTTCGCGTAGTCGTCGTTTTCAAAACCGCCACGCTCGTACGGCGGATTGCATAAAATCAGAGAAAACCGTTCACGATACTTTTCCGATATCTCTTGCAATCTCCCCTGCTCGAAAGTAAAATTCTCAAACCCGTTTATCTGCGCCGTCTTTTTAGAAAGATTAGAAAGCGTTTCCTGTAACTCGAAAAGCGTAAAGGTAAGATTTTTCAGCTTGTGCCTATTCAGCGCGTAAAAATGATACGCGACAATCCCGCTCCCTGCGCAAAAATCGGCAACCGTATCCCCGTTCTTGCCTTTGGCAAACCGCGAAAGCAATACCGAATCGGAAGTAAATCGGTATAACCGTGTGTCTTGCACGATTTTTAAACCGTCAAGCTGCATATCTTCCGCCACTTCAAATTCGTTGAGCTCTACCATTTTTGCGCTTCTCCTTGAAAATAGTATACCAAAGGCGGTGGAAAAAGTCAATGAAATGCGGATATTTATTCCTTGAAAAACCCATACTCCCAGTGTGAATACACTTTTAAAACAATCGTTTGATAAATCTTTACAAAAAAATACCGAAATCCTTAAACGGCTTTTGCCGTCCGAGGATATCCTCTCTTACGCCTTTGCCACCGCGGACGGGGTAGACTGTACCCTTTTCTACGCCGACGGTATGGTGAATAAAGAACTCTTGGGCGCGCTCGTCGCCCGCCCCCTGTCCTTTTTGGAACTGAAAAACGAGGGGGGCAGGTATGCGTCGAACGAAAAATCGGTGGAAAAAACCGTTCGTTTTCCCGAACTTAAAACTGCGGATACCTTTGAGGACGCGGTCAAGGAAATCCTCGACGGGAACACGCTTTTGCTTGTTGAAGGGATTGCCTCGGGGTTTATCGCAGGCGCGAAGCTATTGCCCGTGCGCGCGATTATGGAACCCCCCACCGACGTCGCCGTAAAAGGCCCGCGGGAAGGTTTTATCGAGGATATTAAAACGAATATGACTTTGGTCAGAAAACGCTTAAAATCTCCTGATTTACGCTTTCAAACGGTGAAGGTGGGGAAACGCTCGGACACTTCCGTTAGCGTGTGTTGGTTAGAGGGAACTTCCAACCCCGCCGTCAAAGACGAGATTTTAAAAAAGATAGAAAAAATAGAAATCGACTGCGTGCCCGATTCGTCGTATATCGCCTCGTTTTTGTCCCCGCGCCCGCATTCCGTTTTCCGTTCTATCGGCACGACGGAAAAGCCCGACGTTTTCGCGGCGAAAATTTCCGAGGGCAGAGTGGGCTTGCTCGTGGACGGCTCGCCTATCGCGCTGACCGCGCCCTTTACGCTCGCCGAGGATTTCCAAACGAGCGAGGATTATTTCGTATCGCCGTTTATGGCGACGATATTTCGGTTATTGCGGTTCATTTCGCTGTTCGTGGCGATACTTTTGCCCGCGTTTTACGTGTCGGCACAGCTGTTTAAAATGCAGCTTTTACCGCTCGGTTTAATGCTGACGATCGCCAGCAGTGTACGCGAACTGCCCCTTTCCCCTGCGCTCGAAATGTTCGTCGTGCTTTTTTTGCTAGAAACCTTAAAGGAAGCGAGTATACGAATGCCCAAATACGTGGGTATGTCGCTCTCGGTCGTGGGGGCGTTGGTGCTGGGCGAAACGGCGGTGTCGGCAGGGTTCTTATCCACGCCCGCTATCATTATCGTCGCGTTTTCGGGAATTTGTATGTACACCGTGCCCGACTTCGTGGAAACGGGGAGTATTTTACGGTGGCTGTATCTCATCGTCGCGGGGGGCTTGGGCCCGTTCGGTATCGTGCTTTTATCGGCGTTGCTTTTGTATTATTTGGTTACTTCGGACAGCTTCGGCGCGCCTATTCTTGCGCCCTTCTCTCCGCTCAATAAACGGGACTTGCGCGATTCTATCGTCAAATATAATATGCAAAGCCTTTCCACCCGCCCGCAGTTATTGAAATCCCCCAACAAAACGCGTTTACGCGTGCAAAATACGCAAAAACAAGGAGAAGACCATGCAGACGACAACGCCTGATTTTAGAGGCGATCCCAAACAAAAGGACGCCGTCGTTTCTCGGCAAATCGCGCTGTTTGCCGCATTCGTTTTGCCCATTTATAAGCTTTTGGAAGCACCGTCTATTTTAGCGCGGTTTACCGAAGGCGATTTATTACTGCCTGCACTCTTGCATTATTTATTGCAAACGGGAATTTTGATTGCGCTTCTTATCGCCGCGTCCCGTTCGGAAAAAACGCTGTTCGAACGGTTGGACGAACGGCTTGGCAAATGGTCGCTCGCGGTGTATATTCCGCTTGCCGTTTACTTTTTATTGCTTGCCGTATTGCCGCTTCTTGACCTTGAAAAATTCGTTTACGCGGCGTTTTACGATACCGCTCCTACGATTTTTTCCTTTACCTTTTTCTTTCTTTTTTGCGGATTCGTTTGCACGAAGGGCATAAAAGCAATGGGACGGTTGGGCGATTTATCGCTGTTTTTATTCCTCTTGCCCTTTTTAGCGCTTATCGTTATGTCGCTCAGCGAAGCGGATTTTACCAATCTCTTACCCTTTTTCGAACAGGATTTCAGCGGCAGCGCGTCGGCGTTCACTTATACCTTACCCCACTTTTCCGATATTATTTTCCTGCTCCCCTTGATAGGGAATTTACGCTTTCAAAAGGGGGACGGGGGAAAAATCGGACTTGGCTACGGCGTGGGCGCGCTTTGTACCCTTTTGTTTTTGGGAGTATTTTACGGCTTGTATTCGACGATTGCTTGGCGGGAGCATTACGCGTTTGCGAAAATCGCGCAATACTTCCCCGTGCTCGCCGTGATCGGCAGAATTGATTTATTATTCGTGTATATGCTTTGTATCGTGTTATTCTTTTACACGGCAGCGCCCCTCTTTTTTTCCGTTCACTTTATCGCAAAGGCAGGCAAGGTACGCGGGAAAACGGCAATCTCGTTCGCCGTCTGTTTTGCGGCGTTCCTGTTCGTGCTGTTTTGTAATAAATATTACGACCGCATTTACGCCTTTTTCGGTAAATCTCTTTTCCCCGTGTTTTTGATTTTTACCCTGCTCCCGATTGCGTTTTTATTGTTAAAAAAGGAGAAACCGAATGCGTAAAGTTCATCAAAAAAATACCGTCCGTTATTATTTGCTTATCGTAACCGTGTTGTTATTCCTCTTTATTTCCGGGGATTTCGGTATGATTGACGTACAAAAAACCGCCATCGTTATGGCGGTGGGTATTGACAGAGAGGAAGACACCTTTATCGTAACCTCGCAAATCGCCGTACCGCAATCGTCCAAGCAGGGCAAAGCCACGGAAACGGTACAGCTCGTCAGCCGCGGGAAAACGGTCGCCGACGCGTTCAAGGAAATAAACGCAAAAACAGGCTGGTATCCCAAGCTCGTGTTTTGCCACTTGATTGTGATCGGCGAAAAAACGGCGCAAAAAAACGCGTTCGACGCATTGGAATTTTTCCTGCTCGACGAATATATGTCGGATAACTGTTTGATCGCGACCTGCGACGGACTCGCGAAAGATATCCTGAACGTAACCGCGCTCGTCGATCCGTCGGGAAGCGTTGCGATGCAAAAGGTACTCTCCCCCCACGCCGAACGGGTAGGCACGGTTATGCCCTCTACTTTGCGGGAATTTGCCATCGGTTATTATTCTTCGAGCAAGAGCGGGTATATGCCCGTTTTAAAAACTCAGCCCCAACAGGAAAAAATATCGGGCGAACAGCAACAAAACGGCGGTGCTTCGGGCGGTAGCTCTTCGGAAAACAGTTCTTCGGGGGGCAGTATGGAAAACAGTGAAAACAGCCAAGCCTCAAACGGAGCGTCGGGGCAAAAGCAACAGGATAAACCCGTTTTCAGCGCAAGCGAAACCGCACTTTTCCAAAGCGGAAAACGGGTAGGCACGCTCACAAAAGAGGAAACCTTTGCCTTTAACGCGGTAAAGGGCGAGCTTCGTCTTGCCTCGTATTCCGTCGAACGGGACGGCAACGCGTACACGCTTACGATAAAACGCAATTCGCCGAAAATCAAATTTTCGTTAAGCGGGGATAACCGCGCGACTTATAAAATTACCGTTACGCTTTCGTCGGGAATGATAGACCGTGCAAGCGCGCTTTCGCAAAGCGGGATAGCGGATATCGGCGACGTGCCAACGGGCATATTCGAAAGTGCGGAAAAACGGCTTTCCGCGCAAATAAAAACCACTTTTGAAAAATGCCGAACGAGCAATTGCGACCTGTTCGGCGTACTCAACGATTTACAAAAAAAGGAAAATTCCCGTTTCGAAAGCTTACGCCCTACCGCGCTTGAAAACGCCGTCATCGACGTGTCCGTGCGCTTCCGTAACGTGCGCTAACCTATTGTGGATAACTTTTTTCTATTCTTTTGTCGAAAGAAAAATAACCTTGTCGAACGGCGTCGAAATATAAAATTATAAAAATATACAACCCCTTGTTTTCCCCACTTATCCACCAAAAAAGTGGATAAGTGGGGGTTGTCCACATAGCAAAACGCAAAACGGTGGATAACTTTCCTGTGGATAACCGTTATAAAAAAGTATTTTTCGGGGTTTCTGTGTTTAAGAGCCTAAAAACCCCCTATTTTCGGTGGATAACTTCGCCCTTTTTTCGATTTTCATTTTTAGAAAACGGGGTTGCAATTGTGGATAACTTGGAGCAGAACGGAAAAATATGGATAAAAATTCACAAAAAACAAGGAAAAATGAACGATTTATCCACAAACATTCGTTCTTTTCCACGCGTGAAAAAAGTTATCCACAAAGAAACGAGTTTATGCAGTAGAGGATAAATGTATAATTACGGGAAAACAGTGCATAAAGATAAGAGATAAGCGGAGCGCAAAAGATATGCGCTCCGCTTGATTTTTTGTGTTCAGTTTTAGCCTCTGATATAATCGTGGGTGAGGTTGTACATCCATTCGGCGAGGGGGTTGTTCCGATACAATTCTTTGGCAAGGAAAGTATCTTCCATCGGCTGTAATACTTTTATGATGAGTTCGTGAGAGCTGGAAGCCACGAACGACATCACGGCGAAAATCGTCCAAACGATAAGCAAACCTTGTGCCAAGCCCACGACGAGCCCGAGTATATGATTGAGCGAGCCGACGAGGGGGATTTTTTCCACGATTGCCGTAACGACTTTTTTAATGACGCGAATGATAAGTTTTACAACGAGGAAAATGGCGAGCCACGAAAGGGCGGTTGCCGCAAACACGCTCACTTCTTCCGCGATGCCGAAAAATCCGTCGGTGAGTTCGAGCAAGGTGTTCGAGAACAGATAAGCCGCGGCGAACGCAACGATCGTTGAAATCAAGCCGAACAGACATTCGATAAAGCCTTTTTTTGTGCAGGAAACGGTATAAATCAGTAATACGATAATCACGATACCGTCTAATAAGTAGTTCATTTGTTACCTCCGTAAAAGGATATCCTTTATTTATTATAGCATACGGGCGAAGCGATTTCAACCAAAAAGCCGAAAAAAATAAGAAATATTTTTTGCTTTGTTTTGGCAGTAGGTTTATTATATCCCTTTTCCGTCAATATTTATACGGATAAAACGGAAAAAGAGGGCAAGGGAATGGATTACGCGTTTCATATATATAATAAGTACGCCGCGGACGGTGCGGCAATGGCGATTGATAAGCTTTTAAAAGACGATTTAAGCGCAAAGCTTACGCCGAAAAGTCTGTCTGCCACGGGGGCAGGTACGCGTTCAAGCGCGTTTTTCCGTAAAAATTTCGACGGGAATTTCCGTAAAAAACCCGTAGTCGTTTGTATCGGCAGCGACCTTGCCGTCGGGGACAGTTTAGGACCTTTGACGGGGTCTATGCTCCGTTATAAAACGCAGGGTTTAGGCATATTCGTTTACGGTACGCTTTCCGCGCCCGTTACGGCGAAAGAAATAAAATATCTCCGTGCCTTTTTAAAGGAAACGCACCCGCTCGACCAAGTAATCGCCATTGACGCGGCGGTGGGCAGCGAGGGAGATATCGGGTTATTAAAATTAAACGCCGCGCCGTTATACCCCGGGGCGGGAGCGAACAAGAAGCTTGGCGCAATCGGGGATATTTCGGTTATGGGTATCGTCGCGGAAAAGTCGGTAGCGAATTACGGACTGCTCAACACCACGCGATTAAACCTTGTTTACACAATGGCGGAACTTTTATCCGACGCACTTTCTTCCGTGCTTTGGGAACGGCGGTGAGCTACCGCAAACGGTTAAGGGTCAAGGGACATTGTCCCTTGTCGGGAGCGCGAGGGCGGATAGCCCTCGTAAATAACCCCCAAGTAGCAAATCTTTGATTTGCCACCGCGGAGCGGTCAACGCAAGCAAAGCTTGCGCCCAAGCCACACAAAAGCA
>JAZNDR010000092.1:0-8785 GCA_045588185.1 Candidatus Scatosoma sp.
AAATGGGCTATACGCCACAGGACTGCGGGCAGTCTATCGTGGCGGTAGCGGGTAAACGCCCCGAAAAGGGAGTCATATTGCTCCGCGCCGATATGGACGCTTTGCCTATCCAAGAACGCTCGGGCGAGCCGTTTGCTTGTAAAACGGGGAATATGCACGCCTGCGGGCACGATATGCACACCGCAATGTTGCTCGGCGCGGCAAAGCTGTTAAAGGCGCGGGAACAGGAGCTTACTCACGGCGTGAAGCTTCTCTTTCAGCCTGCCGAGGAAATATTAGAGGGCGCGAAAAACGCGCTTACAAACGGCGTTTTGGAAGCTCCGCCCGTCAAGACTTCGGCAATGCTGCATATTCTTCCCCGCCTGCCCGTAAAGAGCGGTACGGTTATCGTGGCGGGCGCGGGGGTAAGCGCGCCCGCCGCCGATTATTTCAAAGCGGAGATAACGGGCAAGGGCTGTCACGGGGCGTCCCCGCAGAACGGGATAGACGCACTGCTTACCGCCGCGCATGCGGTGCTTGGATTAGAGAATATTCCCGCGCGGGAGATTGCCGCGGGTTCAGCCGTCTTGACGGTGGGGAAATTACAGGCGGGGGACGCGGGCAACGCCGTTGCCGATAAAGCGGTGTTTTCGGGCACCCTCCGTTCGTTTGACGAGGATACCCGCGCGTTTGTGAAAAAGCGGTTGAAAGAGATTATTTCAAACACCGCCAAAGCCTTTCGGGCAAAAGCGAAAACGGTGTTCGAGGGGGGCTGTCCGTCCCTAATCAACGACGAAAACGCGGTCGAGCTTGCCCTACGCGCCCTGCGAGGAGCGTTGGGGGAAAAGGGAGTACTCTCCGCCGAGGATTTTCCCAAGGAAGCGGGGGAAAACGGGGGGTCGGAGGACTTTGCGTATATCAGCCGAGAAACGCCGTCGGTAATGATTGCGCTCGCCGCGGGAAGCGCGGAGGACGGGTATAAATATCCGCTCCACCACCCGAAGATAACTTTTGACGAGAGCGCGCTTTGCTACGGCGCGGCGGCGTATTCCGCGTTGGCATTGGCTTTTAATCAATGAAAAATAAAAAACGGATAAAACGATAACCGCCTCGGGGTCTTGCGACTCCAAGGCGGTTACCTATATGATAAGGGGGAAAATGATGAGCTGTTTCAGTTCGGTTATCCACAACCGATTTACAAGTATATTTTATCACGCCGTGCAAAAAATGTAAAGGAAAATTTTGAAAATTTTTTAAAATTTTTAAAAGTATACCGTTCTTGCAAAAAATGTTATTTTACAACATTTTTTCACATAATTCGGCAAAGCGCGCAACAGAGCAAAAGCGACAGAAAATACGAAAGCAGGGAAATGACGAGCGCAAGAGTCAGCCGTTTTCTTTTTATACCCGCGAAGTAGACCGCGCCGATATAAAAAATCGTTTCCGACGAACCGTACGCCACGCACGCGCAACGAGCGATATAGCTATCCACGCCGTAGCGGTTTAGTATCTCCGAAAGCACGGCAATCGACCCGCTTCCTGAAAGGGGCTTTACGAACACGAGCGGGGCGATTTCCTCCGGCACGCCGAAAAAGGAGAATACGGGCGAAAGCCATTCCGTCATTTTCCTTTCCAAGCCACTGACTTGCAACAAGAGCGAAAGCATCGTAACGGAAGCGATATAGGGGAAAATGGAAGTAATCAGCGGAATCGCGCCTTTCATACCCGCCGTGAAGCTGTCGTACACGCGCACTTTTTTAAAGAGTGCGAAGATAAAAGAGGCGAGGAAAATAGCGGGTACGAGCAGGGCAAGAAAGTAATTCATCGCGCACCTGCCCCCTGCTTTTGAAAGAAAGCGTCTACTTTTTTGGTGTGTTTGGGGGGAATAAGGAGTCTGGTCAAGATAACGCCTATTGCCGTCGAAAACGCGGTGGTGATAAGGGTAGGGATAAGAATATCCGCAGGCGAGGCGCTGCCGAGTGCGACGCGCACGCCGATGATAGACGTGGGGATAAGCTGAATGGAAGTGGCGTTTAACACGAAGAGCATAGAGGAAGCATATTCCGCCTCGTCCGATTTATCTAAAAGCTGTGCGGCGCGAATGCCGTACGGAGTCGCCGCACCCGAAATGCCGAGCAAGTTCACCGACAAATTCATACACACGCTATCGAGCGTTTCCTTGTCGTCCGTTTTAAAGAGTTTACGGGCAAGCGGTTTGAGGATTTTGGAAACGCCGTGGGAAAGTCCGCTGTCTTCCCACACGCGCATAAGACCGAGCCAAACGGAGTAAGTTGCGAGGAGGGACACGCAAAGGGACGCGCTTTTGGACGCGCCGAGCAGGAGGGTAGAAAGAAAGGTATCGGGCGAGAGGACGAGCAGTATCGCCGTAGCCAAAATAAAAACGGTAGCAAAAAGAGGGTTCATAGCATAAATATATGCCCCAAGCCGTTTGAAAATGCCGTATTTTGGCGTAATTCATTTTACTTTTCTTTCAAAAAGGTGTATAATACAAAGGTAAAGCTTGATTGAAAATCAAGTAAATGCAAAATGCAGAATGCAAAATTGTGGGCGGGTGCGCCCCGCGACGGAGCCTTTCTATCTTTCCGCGAGGCTTAGGATAAACGGTTTCGTTTCCGATAAGGGGACAATCTCCCTTGACCCCTAACTATAAATTTTCCGCACTCTGCATTGATATCTACCTCACATAATAAAAGGAGCAGTCAAATGGCAAAGAAACCTTATTATATCACGACGGCGATCGCGTACACCTCGGGAAAACCGCATATCGGCAACACCTACGAGGCAGTGCTTGCGGACGCTATCGCGCGTTTTAAACGCAAACAGGGCTTCGACGTATTCTTCCAAACGGGTACGGACGAACACGGTCAAAAAATTCAGGAAAAAGCGCAAAATGCAGGCGTTACGCCCCAACAGTTCGTGGATAAAGTCGCGGGCGAAATTAAGGGGATTTGGGATTTAGTAGGCACTTCGTACGATAAATTTATGCGCACGACGGACAGCGACCACGTAAAGCAGGTATCGAAAATTTTTAAGAAATTCTACGACCAAGGGGATATTTATAAGGGCTATTACGAGGGTATGTACTGCACTCCCTGCGAATCGTTTTGGACGGAAAGTCAGCTTGTAGACGGCAAATGCCCCGACTGCGGCAGAGAAGTCAAGCCCGCGAAAGAGGAAGCGTATTTCTTTAAAATGGGCAAATATGCCGATCGCTTAATCGAACATATCAACACCCACCCCGAGTTCATTCAGCCCGTTTCGAGAAAGAACGAGATGATGAATAACTTTTTATTGAAAGGCTTACAGGACCTGTGCGTGTCGCGGACTTCGTTCACTTGGGGCGTGCCCGTGGAATTTGATAGCCGCCACGTCGTATACGTATGGCTGGACGCGCTGACGAACTATATCACGGGTATCGGCTTTGACGCGGACGGCAATCACGGCGAAAATTACAAAAAATACTGGCCCGCGGATTTGCACTTAATCGGCAAAGATATTCTGCGTTTCCACACCATTTACTGGCCCATTTTCTTAATGGCGCTCGGCGAACCCCTGCCCAAGCAGGTGTTCGGGCATCCTTGGCTTTTGATGGGCGACGGGAAAATGAGTAAATCGAAAGGCAACGTCATTTACGCCGACGATCTTGCCCGCCTTTTCGGCGTGGACGCGGTGCGTTATTTCGTGCTCCACGAAATGCCGTTCGATAACGACGGGCAAATCACTTGGGAACTGGTGGCGGAACGCTTCAACACCGACCTTGCGAATATTCTTGGAAACCTCGTCAGCAGAACGGTGGCAATGATAGATAAATACTTTGGCGGTACGGTGGTCAAATCGTTGCCTGCCAACGAACAAGACCCCGATGCGGAATTCAAAGCAACGGTTGCGGGCGTAGCGAATAAGGTCGTGGCGAAAGCGGACGAACTGCGTATCGCGGACGCAATCAGTGAAATTTTCACGCTGTTTAGAAGAGCGAACAAATACATTGACGAAACGATGCCTTGGGCGCTTGCCAAGGACGAGAGCAAGAAAGCGCGTTTAAACGACGTTTTATATAACCTTGCCGAGGCAATCCAAATCGGCGCGTCCCTGCTCGATAGCTTTATGCCCGAAACGAGCGCGAAAATCTTTACGGCGTTTAACGGAGTAAGCAGAGAACTGGAAGCTTGCAAAGTATTCGGCGCAAGAGAGAGCGTAACGGTAACGGCGATCCCGCCCCTGTTCGCGCGTATTGATTTTAAGCTGTTACAGCCGGAAATAGACAAAATCGTAGCGGCGCAAATCGCGGAAGCGAACGCGGCGAACGCGCCCGTGAAAGAAGAAAAAAAGGAAGAGAAAGTACCCGAAATCAGCTTTGACGATTTCGTAAAAGTACAGCTCCGCGTGGGCGAGATTATCGCTTGCGAGGCAGTACCCAAATCCTCGAAGCTGCTTCACGAAACGGTAAAATTCGGCGACGAAGTGCGTTCTATCGTGTCGGGTATTGCGAAGCATTACAAGCCCGAGGAAATGGTAGGCAAAAAGGTAGTGTTCGTAACCAACCTCGCACCGAGAAAGGTATGCGGTATTATGTCCGAGGGCATGATCCTCGCCGCCGAGGACGAACAGGGCAACCTGTCGTTAATCGTACCCGATAAGGATATCGCAAGCGGCGCAAACCTGGGCTAAATTATAAATGCAAAATGCAAAATTGTGGAAAGATAAGAAGTCAAGAAACTTAGTTTCTTGTCAGGGGTGCGGGGGCGGAGCCTTTGCGCCTCGACGGCAGTCGCGCCCGCAGGGCGTTACAGCCCTCTTTAAAGCAAAACGCAGTTTTGCGCTATCCACCGCGTGAGCGGTCAATCGCTATGGCTAACGGCGATTTGCATTTTTGTAAACTTATTTATACGGAGCAATTATGTTCATAGACGTGCATTGCCATCTCACGGGCGACGAATACGACGGGCTCGGCGGGGTGGAAGCGGTGATAAAACGCGCCGAGGAAAACGGCGTTGGGAAAATTATTTGTTCGGGCTTCGACCTCGACTCTTCCCGCGTTTCCGCAACTCTTTGCGACCGCTTTGACAATCTGTATTTTTGCGCGGGCTTTCATCCGAGTGAATTGCATAAATACCGCGAGGGCGACTTAAACGAAATTGCCAAGCTTTTAAGCCACCCCAAATGCGTTGCGGTGGGCGAAATCGGGCTCGATTATCATTTCGACGACAATCCCCCCAAGGAAATGCAAAAAGACCTGTTTATCCGTCAGTTACAATTAGCGGACGAGGCGGGGTTGCCTATCGTTTTGCACAGCCGTGATTCGGCGCAGGACACCGTCGAAATTTTAGAAGCGCATACCTCGTTATTGAAAAGGAGCGGCGTTATGCACTGCTATTCGTACTCGCCCGAAATGGCGGAACGGTTTTTAAAGCTCGGACTGTATTTTTCCTTTGGCGGAACTTCGACCTTTAAAAATGCGAAAAAGGTATGGGATAGCGTTCAACGCATACCTGCCCCCCGCATTTTATCGGAAACCGATTGCCCGTATTTAACGCCCGTGCCGTTTAGGGGGACTTTCCCTAACGAACCGAAGAATATTCCGTTTATTACGGCGCGCCTTGCCGAGCTTCGGGGCGAGGCGGAAGAAACGCTGAAAAAGCAAATTTACGAAAACGCAAAGACTTTATTTTTTAAACTGAACGCATAAAAAGCAGGACGAAAATTATGGAAGAAGAAAAGAAAAATCTCGACTTACAAAACGGCAACGGCGGGGGCAGACGCCGCCGTCGTAAAAAGCATAAGCACGGAAATCAGGGCAATAACGCCCCCGCGCAGCAACAAGCTCCGCAAGCGCAGCCCGTGCAAAACAATCAAAATAATCAAAACAAACAAAATCCGCAAAAGCAGAGTAAGAAAAATAAACAGAAAAATCCGCAAAATAAGCAACCCGACGACGGGCGCAAGGATACTTACGCGTATACCTTGGACGGAAATTTGTATATCAATCTAACTAACAAATGCTCCAACGGCTGTGATTTTTGCGTGCGGAACGAAAGGGCGAGCTATTACGGCAACTATTTATGGCTCCGCCACGGCGACCCCACGCCCGAAAAGGTCATTTCCGCCGTCAATGCAATGGGCGAGCTTTCGCAGTTTAAAGAGGTGGTTTTTTGCGGGTTCGGCGAGCCGACCTATAAAGTAGAGGAAATGACCGCGCTTTGCGATTACTTCCACGAAAAGGGATTAAAGACCCGACTTAATACCAACGGGCAGGGCAACCTGATCAATAAACGGGATATCGTGCCCGAATTGAAAGGGAAAATTGATTTCGTGAACATTTCCCTCAATGCGTCCTGTCAGGAAAAATACCAAAAAATCTGCCGTTCGCAGTTTAAGGAAATGGCGTTCGACGGGTTGCTTGAATTTGCAAAACAATGCCGCAGAAACGGCGTGCGCTGTCGGTTTTCTATCGTGGACTGTATCGGCGAAGAGGAAGTAGAGGCTTGCAAAAGGCTTGCCGAGAGCGTGAAAATACCCCTCTACATTAGAAAGTATATTCAGGACAGCTAAGCAAAACGCATATAAGCCGTCGTCTTATCCGTAAAACAGGACCCGCCCTTACCTTGTACGCGCCCATCGGGCGGAACCGTGGTTTTACGGCAATACGCCACCTTCTCTGCGTTTTAACGAAACCCAGTATCGAGGAACATCGAATGCAAGACTTACGTACTACCCTGCAAAAGCACGGTTTTGAATTTAAAAAGCAGTTCGGACAGAATTTCATTTCGGACAATAACCTGCTTTCCTCTATCGTAACCGCGTCGGGTATCGACGAAAACACGACGGTCGTGGAGATAGGCTGCGGGGCAGGTACGCTCACGCGCGCGATTGCGGAAAAGGCAAAAAAGGTATATGCGTTCGACGTCGATAAAGACCTGCAACCGGTGCTTGCCGAAACGCTGGCGGGCTTGGAAAACGTCGAAGTCATTTTCCGCGACTTCAATAAAATCAACCTTGCCGAGCTGGAAGCGGAGATAGGCGAATACACCGTCGTGGCGAATTTGCCCTATTATATCACCACCCCGCTCGTTACCAAGCTTTTGGAAGAGGGTGAAAAGGTGCAAGGGCTTTCCATTATGGTACAAGAGGAAGTCGCCGAGCGGTTTTGCGCCCGCGAGGATACGCCCGAATACGGCGCAATCACGGCGGGTATCGCGTTAAAAGGGGAAGCGAAAATCGTCAAAAGAGTTTCCCGTAATATGTTCTATCCCCGTCCCAACGTCGATTCGGCGGTCGTGAAAATTACCTTTCAGCGGGGCAGGATTTCCGTCAAGAGCGAAAAGGCGTACCGCCAAACGGTCAAATGCGCGTTTTTGAACCGCAGAAAGACCTTGGAAAACAATCTCGTCAACTTCTTTAAAATCGACAGGGATACGGCGAAAAAAGTGCTCGCGGAAGCGGGCGTAGAAGAAAAGGCGAGAGGGGAAACGCTTTCCCCCGCACGCCTCGCGGTTCTTACCGATACGCTTATCGACAATCAAATTATACAAGCATAAACAAACGGCTCGTTTTTAAAACGAGCCGTTTCCTTATATCCATAAAAACAAACTGCAAAACAAACCTACGCCCGCTCCGCCGATAAGGTCGGACGGGTAATGCAAGCCAAGCGCAAACCGAATATACCCAAGCGCAAGGGCAAACGCGAACAGGGCAACGCCGATAATCGGCAGGTGGAATAAAAACACGCCCGAAATCACGAATGCGCAAGCGATATGACGGCTGGGAAACGATTTATCCTGCGCGCCCCGTTTTTGCAAAAGCGGAGTAATGTTCGCGCCCGTTTCGCTGTAAGGTCGGGGGCGGTTGACGGCAAGCCGTAACACCGCCACCAAAAATACGCACAGGGCAGGGGCAAACAGCAACGCGACTGCGTCCGTCGTGGGTAAATCCTTTTGGAAAAAGAGCGCGTAAAGTACCAATCCGCCGTACGCCAACAAAAAAAGGAGGGTAAGGACGGAATTTGCAATCAGCAACGCCTTTTTCGCGTTTGGGCGGGCGTTGTAAAACGCCGCGCTTTTTTCATAGAGTGCCTTGTAGTCGTATTTCATATAATCAGTATAACATAAAACGAGGGAAAAAACAACCCCCGACGGTAGGTCGGGGGAGCTTTTTTTGTGTTTTTGACGATTAAAGTTCAGCGAAGTACTTAATCGTTCTAACCATCTGGCTGGTGTAGGAGTTCTCGTTATCGTACCAAGAAACAACCTTAACGAGCGTGGTGCCGTCGCCCATGGGCATGCACTTCGTCTGCGTAGCGTCGAAGAGCGAACCGTAGGTGATACCGATGATGTCGGAGGAAACGAGTTCTTCTTCCGTGTAGCCGAAGGAAGCGGAAGCCGCAGCCTTCATTGCGTTGTTTACGGTAGCCGCGTCAACTTCGCCGTCGCAGATAGCAACGAGTTGCGTAAGCGAACCGGTGCAAACGGGAACACGTTGAGCGCAGCCGTCCAAAACGCCGTTAAGTTCGGGGATAACCAAGCCGATTGCTTTAGCAGCACCCGTGGAGTTGGGAACGATGTTGATAGCAGCCGCACGAGCACGACGGAAGTCGCCTTTTCTGTGGGGGCCGTCCAAAACCATTTGGTCGCCGGTGTAAGCGTGGATGGTGGTCATATAGCCTTTCTTAATCTTGGACAATTTGTTCAAGGTGTTAGCCATAGGAGCCAAGCAGTTGGTGGTACAGGACGCAGCGGAGATGATGGTGTCAGCCTTCGTAAGCGTCTTTTCGTTTACGCTGTAAACGATG
>JAZNDR010000093.1:0-34646 GCA_045588185.1 Candidatus Scatosoma sp.
GAACTGTTCACATCTGGTGGACGATCAGGGACTCGAACCCTGGGCCCACTGATTAAGAGTCAGTTGCTCTACCAACTGAGCTAATCATCCACGTTGGTGGTCCATCGGAGGCTCGAACTCCGGACACCTTGATTAAAAATCAAGTGCTCTGCCAACTGAGCTAATGGGCCACGTTCAATTGTGTTTGCCATTTCTGGCTGGGGTGGCAGGATTTGAACCTACGAATGCCGGAATCAAAATCCGGTGCCTTAACCACTTGGCGACACCCCAATCTGGAAAAATTGGTGAGGCGGGCAGAGAGAATCGAACTCACGACCTCCAGAGCCACAATCTGGCGCTCTAACCAACTGAGCTATGCCCGCCATACTTTTTGGTGCGCCTGAAGAGATTCGAACTCCTGACACACGGCTTAGAAGGCCGTTGCTCTATCCAACTGAGCTACAGGCGCATATTGACGCGCCAGCTTAATAAGTGGAGCGGGTGATGGGAATCGGACCCACGCGGCCAGCTTGGAAGGCTGGAATTCTACCATTGAACTACACCCGCATTTAACTTACTTCGGTGCCGCATCAACAACGCCTGTATATAATAGCACTATTCAAAAAAATTGTCAAATATTTTTACGCGGTTTTACAAAATTTCCCGAAAAAATTTTCACAAATTTATTTTTTATTAAAATTAACAAAAAAATGTTATTTTTTCACTTATTTAAAATTGTCTAAATATTTTACTTCAATTCATTTCCCTATTTTGAAAAAATGTGTTATAATAATAAAGTAGTAAGGAAATTTCCCAAAATTAGCTTTACCGTATCACGAAAAAGCTGAACCCCGAACGGAACAGCAACACCCAAAGATATATATTCAGTACGCCGAGCAGGGGCATGAGTACCATTAGCAAAAGCTCCGTGCGCTTGAACTTCAAAATAAACATACAGACATAAATGGTAATCGCACCGCCGAGCAATCCCGTAATAAGCAATTTACCGACGTATTTTTCAGGTTGTGTGGATTTAGGTTGCGTTTCGCCTTGTTCAAACTGCGTGAGCGGTTCGCCCTGACGGCGCGTTTCCGTTTCCCGTTCCTTGTCCCGCAAGGACTTCACGAGTAAAAACGCATAGAAATTGATTGCCAAAATATAAGCGATCAGCAAAATATATAAAATGATCATACCATAAGTTTGGTCCAAAAATCAGTAAATAATAACCAGAGGTATATACATTATGAAAAAAAGAGCACTTGTAAGCGTTTCCGACAAAACGGGTATCGTGGAATTCTGCCAACGCCTTATCGGCTGCGGTTACGAAATCATTTCCACGGGCGGTACGGCGAAAGCCCTTGAACAAGCGGGACTTCCCGTTATCGGTATCAGCGATTTAACAGGTTTCCCCGAATGTCTTGACGGGCGTGTAAAGACCTTGCACCCCGCCGTACACGCAGGTTTGCTTGCGATGCGATCCAATCCCGAGCATATGGCGCAAATCGAAAAGCTCGGTATCAATACCATTGATATCGTTGCCGTGAACTTGTACCCCTTCAAAGCGACCATTTCCAAGCCCGACGTTACCTTTGCGGACGCGGTGGAAAATATCGATATCGGCGGACCTACAATGATCCGTGCGGCGGCAAAAAATTATCAGGACGTTGCCGTTGTCGTTGACCCCAAAGACTACGAAAGAGTGCTTTCCGAGCTTGAAAACGGCGAAATTACTCTCGATACCAAGAAATATTTACAATATAAGGTATTCGCGCATACGGCAGTGTACGATAGTATGATTTCCAACTATCTTGCACAGCAGCTCGATATTCGTTTCCCCGACAGCATTACCTTTGCGTACGAAAAAACGCAGGATATGCGTTACGGCGAAAATCCTCATCAGGGCGCGTCCTATTACAGCGAAGAATTTATCCGTGCGGGCTCGCTTTCCAAAGCTAAACAGCTTTGGGGTAAAGAGCTTTCCTATAATAATATCAACGACGCGAACGGCGCGCTTGAACTCGTAAAAGAATTTGAAGAACCCTGCGTAGTGGCTTGTAAGCACGCAAATCCTTGCGGAGTAGGTGTAGGCAAGACCATTCACGAGGCTTATATTAAGGCATATGAAAGCGACCCTGTATCCGTGTTCGGCGGTATCCTTGCCATCAACGGCACGGTAGACGAGGCAACGGCGACGGAAATCAATAAGATTTTCATTGAAATCGTTATCGCGGAGAGCTTTACGGAAGGGGCTTTGGAAATCCTCAAAGCAAAGAAGAATATCCGTTTACTCGAATTGCCCGATATCAAGGCAAAACGCGAATCTTCGGCTTACGATATGAAAAAGGTATACGGCGGTTTGCTAGTGCAAGATTACGACAATACGCTGTTTGCACCCGAAAACTTGAAAGTTGTAACCAAACGCGCGCCTACGGACGAAGAAATGAAAGCGATGCTGTTCAACTGGAAGGTGGTAAAACACACGAAGTCAAATGCAATCGTAGTGGGTAAAGCGGATAGAACGACGGGTATCGGTATGGGACAGACCAACCGTATTTGGGCGGCACAGCAGGCGATTGCACACGCGGGCGAGGAAGTGAAGGGCTCGGTAATGGCGAGCGACGCGTTCTTCCCGTTCCCCGATTGCGTAGAGGAATGTGTAAAAGCGGGTATTACGGCAATCATTCAGCCGGGCGGAAGCATTAAAGACCAGCTCTCGATCGACGCGTGCGACGAAGCGGGTATCGCTATGATATTCGTAGGGGATAGACACTTCAAGCACTAATCCGTTCAACGCGTACACGGTATGCCCGAATAGATAAAAACAACGAAAAACCCGCGCGGATCTTCCTGATCCGCGCGGGTTAATTTTTTAGAGGAAATTAAGCGTTTTTCGTCGCCTTATATTCCGCGATCGCTTTGGCGAGCTGATCGGGGCAAGAGGTGTTGTTTCTGCAACGGATACCCGTCAACAGTGTTTCAATCTCGTCGATGTTTTTGCCCTCCACAAGCTTTGCAATGCCCTGCAAATTACCGCCGCAACCGCCGATAAAGCGCACGTTGTGCATTTTGTTTTCGCTGTCCACGTCGAAAAGAATTTGACGGGAACAGGTCCCTCTGGTCGAATAAGTAAACATGATATATCTCCTTGTTTGCCGATAAAGGCAATCTATATTTTTCTAAGTTAATCCACCAGCGTATCGTAAATAGCCGAATACAGGTCGGAAGCCTTGCTTTCCCAATTTTTATAAATATTCTGCGCCGTTTTTTTATCGGGTACGACGAATTTCAATTCCAACATCGGTTGCATGGGCGCAAGGATTTTTAAAAATACGGTGTAAGTACCGTCGCCGTTTTGGTAATAATCCGACTTACATTCCTGACGGTTGCGCAGTTTTCCGCTGTTCTTTTTTACAAACGAGGAAATTTCCTCGCGGATACTTTTGGGAATATTGATATAAAAATTATTCAGGCTTTCTCTGCCGTCGCTGGTGATGGTATAAAGGGGCTCTTCGTCGGGGGAAGAAACACGGCAAATAAACCCGTCGTCTAAAAGACGGGGCAACAGCTCCATACAATCCATATAATTGAGCCAGTTGTTGCCGGCGGTACACATTTCAATAATCGTGCGTTGCGAAAGCGCGCTTTCCATTTTATCGAAAACGAAAAGCACGATCAGCTTGTTTACCGACGTTTCTCCTTGAATTTGCATTCGTGAAAGCTCCTGGTTATAAGACTTGAAAAAAGCCGCGCGAGGTAGGGCCGAGCGACTTTTTGTAGTTGGGTTGAGTTGCTAAAAAAGCGAGGCTTACGCTTCAAACTTTTTCAGCTTTGCCATCAGGTCGTCGCAATCATCGCTGTATGCTTCTACCGTAATGGGCTGCGACAGGTCGAGAGAGAAAATACCCAAGATAGATTTTGCGTCAACGACGTATCTGCCGCTTTTGAGCAAAATTTCGTAAGGATATTCCTGCGTTACGTTTACGAACTCTTTTACTCGCTGTGCCATTTCAAGAGAAATTTTAATGGACTTCATAACAAACCTCCAAAATTTTGATTGTCATAATTATACATAATTTTTTCAAGAAAATCAAGATATTTTGCGAAAAAATATTTGCGATTTATAGAATTTGTGCTATAATGATAACAAATCGGACTTTTCTTGGCTAAATTGCCGAACGACGCAAAAAAAGAGGTGGCTTTATGGATTATATTGAAAAAACGGTAAAAAAGAATTATATCTATCGCGGAAAAATACTATCTCTTCGCAAAGACGACGCCTTGCTTCCCGACGGCACGCCCTGCGTGCGCGAAATCGTTGAACACAGCGGCGGCGCGTGCGTGTTATATATTGAGGAAGGGAAAGCGTTGTTCGTCCGTCAGTACCGCTACGCGTACGGCGAAAGCGTATACGAACTCCCCGCAGGCAAGCTCAATGTAGGCGAAGATCCAAAGCTTGCGGCTTTGCGCGAATTGGAAGAGGAAACGGGAGTGCGGGCGGAGAAATTACAGCATTTATTCACGCTGTATCCCACCCCGGGGTATACCGATGAGAAAATTTATATCTACCGTGCCTTTGAGGGGAAACGCGTACCTGCCCGCCCTGACGAGGACGAGTTCGTAGACGCCGAGTGGATACCGCTGGATAGGGTAAAGGAAATGCTGAAAAAGGGGGAATTGCACGACGCTAAGACGATTGTAGCGTTGCAATATTACTTTTTAAACGAATAAAAAATACGGGGGTCGGGGAGAAAACCGACCCTCGCATTTATCAGGAAGAGCAAAAAGGAAAAAAGGTTAAGGAGAAAAAGAAAACAAAGGCTTAACGGCAGTTGCAGTTGCAGTTACAGTTGCAGTTGCAATCGCAAGGCGGGGTAAGAAGACCTGCAAGCGTACCGTTTTTATACAAGCAGTAGAGAAGCGCGATCAGGATAGGCAATCCGCAGCCGCTGAAAACGTTGGAGCAGAAAATACCGTTCTTCGAGCCGAGCACAAGCAACGCGATAAGGATCCAAAGGGTAGAGTTACCCGTAAAACAACAATTCATAAAAAACCTCCTGTGTTTCGCCGCAGGGGATATGTAAAATCGACTTGGATAATGCCTGCGGTTTCGTCTTTCTATTACATAATATTCCTACATAGGCGGGTTTTGTGTAGACTTCGGCAAGAAAAAACGAAAAACCTTCTTTTATTTTGTTGCTTTAATTGAAAAAATGCGTTATAATAGGGTATATCCGTTGGAGAATACGCCATTGCGGTTCTACCGAACAAAACGGGTAAATACTTATTTTTTTCTACGGGTATCTTTTTGAAGAACTCGATGGAGGTTTATTATGGAACGAAACAGCTCTCCTTCTCGCACCGTAGCGTTGCTCGGTGTAATGTCTGCCGTTATGGTAGCCGTATTGTTTATTGAGTCGGCGATATTCAAGATTTTTTCTTATACGCCACCTGCATTTTTATCCCTTGGGATATTGATGACGCTTTGCCTTTCGTGGGATTTGAAACGCTCGTTTTTGTTTTCCCTTGTGTTCGGTATAACATCGTTGTTATGCGCATTGTTTATAGGAAATCCTTATTTCTTAATGCCTTGGATATCCATTTTACCGAGATTGTTCGTCGGACCTGCGGCTTACGGCGTATATCGTTTATCGAAAAAATTGACTGACAAATCAAAAAAGAAATTTTGGCATACGACAATGCCGTTTGTATTCGGCTCGGGTGTGGGCATTTTGACGAACACTGTGTTAGTAATTACTTGTCTTTCGTTATTCTTTCCTGCAAGCGTAGAGGGCGGTTTTGGCGTAGCAGACTGGATTAAAATGTGTATTACAATCAATTTTCCCATAGAACTCGTTTGCGCCGTCATTCTTACGCCGATTCTTGCGGTGGCGGTAAATAAAGTAGCAAAAAGGTTTAATTAAGTATGATCATTTGTATAGATATAGGAAATACGAACATTAAATACGCCGTGTACGATAAGGAAGAATTAAAAGTTTCTTTCCGTGTGTCCACCGATTTCAAACGCACCTCCGACGAATACGGCGAACAAATTATCGGTATGCTGGATATCAAAGGCATTAAAGTGTCGGATATTACGGGCGGTATCGTGTCGTCGGTCGTACCGTCGCTCGATTATACCATTGATAAAATGTGCGAAATTTATTTAGGTATCGATCCGCTCCATATCGCGCCCGGACTCAAATCCGGCTTGAATATCCGTTGCGACGACGCGAGGGAAGTGGGGGCAGACCGAATCGTAAACTGCGTTTCCGCAATTGTGAGTTACGGCGAAAACAAGCCGATGATCGTCGTCGATTTCGGCACGGCGACAACCTTTAATATCATCAACGAGAGAAACGAATTTATCGGCGGCGTCATCGCGCCTGGTATAAAGGGCTCGCTCGATTCACTCGTCAACGGTACGGCGAAGCTTCCGCGCGTAGAGATAGAAGCGCCGTCGTCGATTATCGCGAAAAACACCGTAACGAATATGCAAGCGGGTATCGTGTTCGGCTTTGCTGGGCTCGTGGAATATATCGTAAAACGGATCAAGAAAGAACTGAAAACGACGGACGTAAAAACGATCGCAACGGGCGGGTTCAGCAACGTCATATCCAAAGAAATAGAATGTATCGACGTAGTGGATAAGCTCCTCACGCTCAAAGGTTTAAAATACCTTTACGATTTGAATACGGCAGAAAAATAAAAGGAAAATATACGACAGGTAGGTAGTTAAAATGGTTAAGAAAGTAGGCGTAGCAATTTTAGGACTCGGCGTTGTCGGCGGGGGTACTTATCAAACCCTCGTAGAACATCACGATTTTTATTTGAAAACTCAACAGGTTGACATTACCGTAGAAGCGGTACTCGATTTGAACCTCGAAAGAATAAAATCGCTCGGCGTTCCGCAGGAATGTGTAGCGAAGAATATCGAAGAGGTCATCGCGAACCCCAACGTAGACATCGTGATTGAAACGATCGGCGGTATCGGCGTGGCTAAAAACTTCGTAACCGCGGCGCTCGGCGAGGGGAAAACGGTCGTTACCTCTAATAAGGAAATGATTTGTAAATACTCCCACGAATTAGAACGGCTTGCAAAGCGCAACCATTGCGGACTTTTCTACGAGGCGAGCTGTGTGGGCGGTGTGCCCATTATCCGTACGCTGTTAGACGGCGTACAGGCGAATCATATCCAAAGTATGATGGGTATCGTCAACGGCACGACGAATTACATCTTAACGAAAATGACCTACGAGGGCGCGGACTATACCGAAGTGCTGAAAGAAGCGCAAAAGCTCGGCTATGCGGAAGCGAACCCGACGGCGGACGTGGACGGCTTCGACTCTATGTATAAGCTTTCCATTTTGTCCTCGATGGCGTTCCACACAAAAATTCCTTATACCAAGATATTCCGTGAGGGTATATCGGGCGTGGGTGTGAAAGATATCGCTTACGGTAAAGAATTAGGGTATACCTTAAAACTCCTTGCAATAGGTAAAAACAGCGAAAAGGGCGTAGAAGTGCGCGTGCACCCCACCTTTATCCCCAACTCCCACCCTCTTGCAAGCGTAAACGATTCGTTTAACGCCGTGTATATGCAGGGCGACGCCGTGGGCGACGTTATGCTGTACGGCAGAGGCGCGGGCGCGTTACCGACGGCAAGCGCAGTTGTCAGCGACGTCATTTACGCCGCAACGCACGCGGAAATCAAATATTCCACCTTTAAAAATAACGCGACGGCAGACCGCGGCGTGAAGTTTATTTCCGACTTCGAAAGCGCGTACTATCTCCGACTTTCCGTGGACGATAAAGCGGGCGTGCTCGCTAAAATTGCAGGCGTGTTTGCAAAGTGCGGTATTTCCATCGTCGAAATCGCGCAAAAGCTCAAAGGAAACGAAACGGTGCCCGACCGCGTACCCCTCGTTATCATTACGCATAAAACAATGGAGAACACCGTCAAATCCGCCGTGGCGAAAATCAAAGCCCTCGGTATCGGTACGGTGGAAGCGGTTATTCGCGTAGAACAATAAAAAACGCAAAATAAAAGGGAGAGAGGCGAAAAAGCCTTTCTTTCCCGTTTATAAGCGATTTCCTAAAAAGGCAAAAAGAGAATGCTTACCCAAGAAAACTATCAAAAATACGTAGATATTTTAAAAGAAGAGCTTATCCCCGCGATGGGCTGTACCGAGCCGATTTCGATCGCGTACGCCGTGGCGCAAGCGAAAGCCGCGCTGGGTGAAACGCCTTGCAGAGCAAAATTAGAAGTCAGCGGAAATATCGTCAAGAACGCCAAAAGCGTTACCGTACCGCATACGGGCGGACTTCGCGGAATCAAATCGGCGTTTGCGGCGGGGCTCGTTTCCCGTGAGGCGGACGCACGCTTGGAAGTGCTTTCGCATATGGACGAGGAACAGGTGGCGCAAATTCGCGAGGTACGCGACAATTTCGACGTAGAAATTATCACCCCCGAAGCTTGCCGTGTATTTGATATCGGCGTAACGCTGTATTCGGAAAATCACACTTCATACGTGCGTATCGCGGATACGCATACGAACGTCGTTTGTATCAAAAGGGACGAGCAAATTTTATTTGAAAAACCGCTTGAAGCGATTGCCGTTAAAACGGATAGAAGTATTTTGAATATCGAGGATATTCTTGCGTTTGCAAGGACGGTCGATATTTCGCTTGTGAAAGACACGCTCGATCGCCAAATCGAATATAATATGGCGATTGCAGAAGAGGGACTGAAAAACGATTACGGCGCAAACGTAGGTAAAGTACTGCTCCGCGCGTATCAGCCGGACATCAAAATCACAGCGAAAGCGTACGCTGCGGCGGCGAGCGACGCGCGTATGAACGGTTGTGAGCTTCCCGTTATTATTAATTCAGGCAGCGGGAACCAAGGCATTACCGCGTCCGTACCCGTGATTGTGTACGCACGCGGATTACATATGGCAAAGGACGATCTGTATCGCGCGCTTTGCGTTTCCAACCTCGTTACCATTCATTTGAAAGACGGTATCGGCACGCTATCCGCCTATTGCGGCGTGGTATCGGCGGGCGCGGGCGCGGCTTGCGGCGTAGCGTTTTTGCTCGGCGGGGGAAAATCGGAAATAAATCATACGCTCGTCAACGCTTTGGCGATAGACTCGGGTATCATTTGCGACGGCGCAAAGGCGAGCTGTGCGGCGAAAATAGCGACGGCAGTCGAGAGCGGACTTTTGGGCTTGAATATGTACTATAACGGCAATCAATTTTACGCGGGCGACGGGATAGTGAAAAAGGGAGTGGAGAACACGATAAAGAGCGTTTCAAGACTTGCCCAAGACGGCATGCGCGAAACGGATAAAGAGATAATCCGTATTATGCTCGATACGGAATGAGGTTAAGGGAAACGGGGGAAAAACGCCGAAAACACACGGCGCTTTCCTCCGTTGTTTTCAAAAACGGACTTTTTAGCGTAAAATGATAGGGAAACGATGGGGAATTATTTATAAAATCACGGATTTTACCCTTAAAATCCTTGCCTTTTTCAGCTCGTTTGTGGTACAATATTTGCAATCGACGTTTTTGATTAAAAAGGCTGATGAATTCGATTTTTTTGTTTAAAGGAGAGATAAAAATGGAAAGAGTTTATAACTTTTCGGCAGGCCCCTCGATGTTACCGCTGGAAGTGCTTGAAAAAGCGGCGGCGGAAATGCTCAACTATGAAAACAGCGGTACGTCCGTTATGGAAATGAGTCATCGATCTCCCGTGTACGAAAAAATTATAGCGGATGCGGAAGCTTTGCTCCGCGAGGTCATGCAGATTCCCGATAACTACAAAGTCCTGTTTTTACAGGGCGGTGCTTCCACGCAGTTTGCGGCTGTGCCTCTCAACTTCATGAACGGCAACAAAAAAGCGGACTATATCCTTTCGGGACAGTTCTCCACGAAAGCCTATAAGGAAGCGCAAAAATACGGCGACGTGGTCGCGGCGGCTTCCAGTAAGGACGCGAATTTCTCGTTCGTACCCAAAACCGACCGTTCGTCGTTTAGAACAGACGCAGATTACGTGCATATTTGTTTCAACAACACCATTTACGGCACGAAATTCCCGTATATCCCCGACACGGGCGATATCCCGCTCGTTGCGGATATGTCCTCGTGTATATTGAGCGAACCGTTCGACGTTTCGCGCTTCGGCGTTATTTACGCAGGCGCGCAAAAGAATATGTCCGCGGCAGGGCTTACGGTGGTAATCGTTCGCGAGGATTTGCTCGGCAACGCCCACGCGGAAACGCCGTCCATGCTCGATTATAAACTGATGGCGGATAACGGTTCAATGTATAACACTCCGCCTTGCTACTGTATCTATATCGCCAAACTCGTTTACGAATGGATCGTAAAACTCGGCGGTTTGGAAAAAATGAAAGAACGCAACCAAAAGAAAGCCAAGCTTTTATACGATTATCTTGACGGGCAGGATTATTATATCGCACCCGTTGAAAAGGAAAGCCGTTCGATGATGAACGTTACCTTCGTAACGGGCGACGCCGACTTAGATAAAAAATTCGCTTCCGAAGCGGCGAAAGAGGGCTTAATCAACTTAAAGGGCCACCGCTCGGTAGGCGGTATGCGCGCATCTATCTATAACGCAATGCCTTACGAGGGCGTAGAAAAGCTCGTTGCGTTTATGAAAGAATTTGCGAAAGATAATCCGAAAAAATAAGCAGGAGAACGATTATGCTGAAAGTAAAGTTAATGAATAAAATCGCCAAGGTAGGTACGGACGTACTCTCCACGGCGAAATACGAAATAAGTGATAAAGTAGAAAACGAAGACGCTATCATGGTCCGTTCGGCGGCACTGCACGATATGCCGTTTTCCCCCGCTTTACGCGCTATCGCGCGTTGCGGGGCAGGCGTAAACAATATCCCCGTGGATAAATGCACCAAAGAGGGAATCGTCGTATTCAACACCCCCGGTGCAAATGCAAACGCCGTAAAAGAACTTGCAATCGCCGCGCTGATATTAGCTTCCCGCGATTTGGTCGGCGGTATCGACTGGGTAAAAACGCTTGCAGGCGAAACGGACGTAGCGAAAAAAGTAGAAGCAGGTAAATCGGCGTTCGTCGGGCACGAGCTCGCAGGTAAAACGCTGGGCGTCGTCGGCTTGGGCGCAATCGGCGGTATGGTCGCAAACGCGGCTATCTCCTTGGGCATGAGCGTTATGGGTTACGACCCGTATATCACGGCGAAAGCGGCTTGGAGTCTTGCTCCGTCCGTCCGTCAGGCTTCCGATTACGCGGAAATTTTCAAGACCTGCGATTATATCACTTTGCACGTTCCCGCAACGCCGCAAACGAAAAATATGATTTGCGAAAAGAGCATCGCGCAAATGAAAGACGGTGTACGCATTATCAACCTTGCAAGAGCCGATCTCGTCAATGCGGCGGATATCAAAAAAGCGCTTGCGGATAAAAAGGTAACGGCGTACGTTACCGACTTCCCCACAGACGAAACGGCGGGCGTAGAGGGAATTATCGCTATTCCCCACCTCGGCGCTTCCACGGTGGAATCGGAAGACCATTGTGCGATTATGGCGGCGCAGCAGCTGGACGAATTTTTGACTTGCGGAAATATCCGCAATAGCGTAAACTTCCCCACGGTAGGGATTCCCCGTTCGGAAAAGCCCCGCGTTTGCATTATGAACGAAAATATCCCGAATATGCTTTCGCAGATAACCTCGGCGTTCTCGTCGCAAAATATCAACATTGAAAACATGGCGAACGGTTCGAAAGGCGAGGTGGCGTATACGATCGTGGAAACCAACGTCAAAGCGGACGAAGCGATTATAAAAACGCTTTCCGCAATCAACGGCGTGTTCGGCGTAAGAACTTTTGAGTTTTAATATATAGGAAACGTAACGGTATGATAACGGTAAAACCTTTTTCGGCACTCCGCCCCAAAATCGAATTCGTCAAAGAATGCGCCGCGCTTCCCTATGACGTAATGTCGAGCGACGAAGCAAGAACAGAAGTGCAGGGCAAACCCTATTCGTTTTTGCATATAGACAAAGCGGAAATCGACCTCGATAAATCGGTCGATATCTACGACGAAAAGGTATATTTAAAAGCCAAGGAAAACCTTGAAAACTTGGAAAAGCTGGGCGTGTATCAGCAGGATAAAACGAAAAAGTTTTACTTTTACCGCCAAATCATGGACGGCAGGGCGCAGACGGGTATCGTCGGTTGCGCTTCCATAGACGACTATATAAACAACCGTATCAAAAAACACGAACTCACCCGCGCGGATAAAGAGTTCGACCGTATCCGCCACGTAGACACGCTTTCGGCGCAGACAGGACCTATCTTCCTGACATACGAAAACAGCGAAGCGTTGGATAACGCAATCGAGCGGGAAACGAAAAAAACGCCCTTGTACGACTTCCTCTCCGACGACGGCATACGCCATACCGTATGGGAAAGCCCGTCGAAGTCGGTAGACGAAGAAATCGAAACGGCGTTCCAGAGTCTGAACGCACTGTATATCGCCGACGGACATCACCGCGCGGCGTCCGCAGTGAAAGCGGGCTTGAAACGGCGGGAAGAGAAAAAGGATTACGACGGCACGGAAGAATTTAACTTCTTTCTCTCCGTTATCTTCCCTGCAAAAAGTTTAAAAATTTTTGATTATAACCGTTTACTGTATAGTTTGAACGGCTTAAACGAAAAAGAATTTTTACAAGCGGTAGAGGAAAAACTGGGCGAAGTAACGGCGTACGAGGGCGCGGGTGCATACCGCCCCGAAGCAACGCATACGGTAGGACTTTTTATCGGCGGAAAATGGTACAAGGTACGCTTCCGCGACGGGATATGCAAGGCGGAAAAACCGTCTGAACGGCTCGACTGTTCGATATTGCAAAAGTGTTTTCTTGCCCCCGTTTTGGGGATAGAAGACCCAAGAACGGACAAACGGATAGATTTCGTAGGCGGAATCCGCGGACTGCAATATCTTGAAAGGCGTTGCAAAGAGGACGCCGTCGCCGCAATTGCGATGTATCCTACCTCTATGGACGAACTCATACAAGTGGCGAACGCGGGCGAAATTATGCCCCCGAAATCCACTTGGTTCGAACCGAAATTAAGAAGCGGAATATTCATTCATAAGATATAAAGAAAAAATCGGGAGAAACGGCTATGTCGGAAACGATTTTAAAAGAAGAGGAGCGGGTCGCGTTTGCGCTTCGCGCTCTGTATAAAAAATACGGTTACCTGCCGTATAAAATGAACAAATTTGAAGCGTACGATTTATACGTGGCAAATAAGGATTTCCTCGTCGG
The DNA here is from genome assembly GCA_045588185.1 of Candidatus Scatosoma sp. Classification (GTDB taxonomy): domain Bacteria; phylum Bacillota; class Clostridia; order Christensenellales; family Borkfalkiaceae; genus Scatosoma. The sequence continues at coordinate 13,303 of JAZNDR010000093.1, forward strand.
CGACGGGGTAATCACCTTTAACGACACGGACGGTAAATTGCTCGCTTTAAAACCTGACGTTACGCTGTCGATTATCAAAAACAGCGGCGACGACGCGAGCGTGCAAAAGGTATACTATCACGAAAACGTTTACCGTATTTCGGGCGAAACCAAGCAGTTCAAGGAAATACCCCAAGTGGGCTTGGAACGAATCGGCGAGGTCGGTGCATACGACGTGTTCGAAACGACGATGCTTGCGGCGGAAAGCCTTGCACAGATTTCCTCTGATTTCGTGCTGGACATCGCCCACCTTGGTGTGGTGGCTTCCGTGCTCGACGAAATAGGCAAGGGCGAACGCTTCAACCGCGAAGTAATGCGCCTTATCGCTGATAAAAACCTGCACGAAACGCGCGCGCTTTGCGAGAAAAACGGCGTAGAGGAAAAATACACGGAAAAGCTTTTGACAATCGTCCGTATCTACGGCGATAGAAATAAGGTGCTTTCCGCGCTCAAACCCCTTTGCGAAAGCGAGAACGCAAAAAAGGCGTACGCGGAATTGCAAACGCTTTCTTCCCTTTTGGATACTTTGGGTTACGGCGACAAAGTCCACTTCGACTTTTCCGTTGTGAACGATATGAAATATTATAACGGAATCGTGTTCAAAGGCTTCGTGGACGGCGTATGCGAGGGCGTGCTCTCGGGCGGTCAGTACGATAAGCTAATGCAAAGAATGGGCAGAAAAGCGGGCGCGATCGGATTTGCGGTATATTTGGATTTGTTGGAGAATTTCGGCAAAGAAAAAACGAAGTTCGACGTGAATACGCTCGTGCTGTACGACGATAACACGGACGTAAAAACGGTATCGCAAACGGTGGAAAAGCTGATAAAAGAGGGCAAGAGCGTACGCGCGCAAAAATCGGCGGGCAATACCCGTTTTAACGAAATCATCAACCTGACGGAGGGCGAAAATAAATGATAAATATTGCGCTTCCCAAAGGCAGATTGGGCGAAAAAATATACGACGTATTTGAAAAAGCGGGCTACGAATGTCCGTCTATCAAGGAAAACAACCGTAAGCTGATTTTCGAAAACGCGGAAAAAGGCGTTCGGTATTTTTGGGTAAAGCCTTCCGACGTATCCATTTACGTAGAACGCGGCGCGGCAGATATCGGCGTTTGCGGTAAGGATATCCTCGCGGAATATTCTCCCGACGTGTACGAGCTTCTCGACTTAAAAACGGGCGTTTGCAGAATGGCGGTCGCAGCGAAAAAAGATTTCCACGACGACGGCTCAACGACCTTAAAGGTAGCGACCAAATTCGTTAATTCGGCAAAGGCGTATTACGCGAAAAAGGGCAGAGCGATCGACGTTATCAAACTGAACGGCTCTATCGAGATCGCGCCCATTTTAGGACTTTCCGACGTAATCGTAGATATTGTGGAAACGGGCACGACCTTAAAGGAAAACGACTTGGAAGTTAAGGAAGAAGTATTTCCTATCAGCGCGCGTTTGATAGCCAACAAAGCGAGCTTTAAATTCAAAACGGAAGAAATCGAAACGCTGGCGCAAACCGTGCGTAAACTGATTGATGAACGGGTATAAATATGATTAAGATATTAAAATACGGCGAAGTTGCAAACGAAGAGATATTCGCAAGAAACAATCCCACGGCAAGCGTTGCGGATATCGTTGCGGACATCGTTAAAAGCGTAGCCGAAAACGGCGATACCGCGTTAAAGGCGTACGCTGAAAAATTTGACGGCGTAAAGCTGGAAAGCTTGGAAGCGGATAAAAGCGAAATCGAAGCGGCGTATGAAAAAGCGGATAAAGAGTTCGTCGCGGTGTTGGAAGAAGCGGCGGCAAATATCCGTGAATTTCACCAAAAGCAGGTACGCGACGGGTTCAAGATAGAACAAAAAAACGGCGTGATTGTTGGGCAAAAGATAACCCCCGTTGAAAAGGTCGGCTTGTACGTGCCAGGGGGCACGGCGGCGTACCCGTCCACAGTGCTTATGGACGCTATCCCTGCCAAAATCGCAGGTTGCAAAGAAATCGTAATGGTTACGCCCACCAAAACGGGTGAGGTCAATCCCGACATTTTAACGGCGGCAAAGGTCGCGGGCGTGGATAGAATATTCAAAATCGGCGGAGCGCAAGCCATCGCCGCGCTCGCATACGGCACGGAAAGCGTACCGAAAGTCGATAAAATCGTAGGACCGGGCAACGCGTTTGTCGCGGAAGCGAAAAAGCAAGTATTCGGCAAAGTTTCCATTGATATGATTGCAGGTCCTAGCGAAATTTTAGTGGTCGCGGATAATAAAAACGATCCCGCGCATATCGCGGCGGATCTTTTATCCCAAGCGGAGCACGACAAAATGGCAAGCGCGGTACTCGTTACGGACGATATGGCTTTCGCTTCTGCCGTTTCCGCCGAGCTTGAAAAGCAAATCCCGCAGCTTTTAAGAAGCGAAATTGCGAGAAAATCCATTGACGATAACGGTAAAATCATCGTTGCGGAGAATTTGCTTTCCGCGATCGAAATTGCCAACGAGATTGCCCCTGAGCATTTAGAGCTTTGCGTGGACGAGCCTTTTAGCTATCTCGACAAAGTAAAGCACGCGGGTTCGGTATTTTTGGGCAGATATTGTCCCGAAGCGATGGGGGACTATTTCGCAGGTCCCAACCATACCCTGCCGACAAGCGGTACGGCGCGGTTTTCTTCCGCTTTGTCCGTAGACGATTTCGTAAAGAAAACGCAATACATTTATTATACGCAAGACGCGCTTACGCAGTCGGCTTCAAAGGTCGATTTATTTGCCCGTAAAGAGGGGTTAGAAGCGCACGCAAAAAGCGCTATGGTACGCGTTAAGAAAGACTAAATGCGTATAAGGGCGTATCTTTGCGCCAAAAGGATAACGAATATGAGTAAATATTTCAGTGAAAAATTTTCTTCGCTTACTCCGTATACACCGGGGGAACAGCCGAAAGATATGCAGTATATCAAGCTGAACACGAACGAATCCCCGTTCCCGCCCCCCAAAGCGGTCAGCGAGGCGGCGGAAAGGGCGGCGGGTAGCTGTCAGCTGTATTCCGACCCCACCTGCTCGTTGCTCGTGGAAAAGGCAGCGGAGATTTACGGTGTGAAAAACACGCAAATATTACCCACGAACGGCTCGGATGAAATTTTGAATTTTGCGTTTATGGCGTTCTGCGATAAAAATACGCCCGCTGTGTTTGCGGATATTACCTACGGTTTTTATTCGGTGTTTGCCGATTTACACGCAATTCCAAAAAAAATCATTCCGCTTAAAGAGGATTTCTCCATTTGTCCCGAAGAGTACTTTAACGCAGGGGGGACGGTATTTATCGCAAACCCCAACGCGCCGACGGGGCTTGCGCTTTCTCGAAACGAAATAGAAAATATCCTCAAAGCCAACCCGCACAACGTAGTAGTCGTAGACGAGGCTTACGTCGATTTCGGTGGGGAAAGCTGTGTACCGCTTATCAATAAATACGATAACCTGCTCGTTACGCAAACCTTTTCCAAATCCCGTTCCTTGGCAGGGGCGCGCTTGGGCTTCGGTTTTGCTTGCGAAGCGTTGATTGCCGATTTAAATACCATCAAATATTCAACGAATCCCTACAATATCAATAAAATGACGGAAGCGGCAGGGCACGCCGCACTTTGCAATCAAAAGCATTTTGATGAAAAGTGCAAGGAAATTTGCACCGTTCGTGAATACACGGCGAACGAATTGCAAAAGCTCGGTTTTAAAGTATTGCCCTCGAAAACGAATTTCCTGTTCGCCACTTCGCCGAAAATCGACGGCGGGGAGCTGTATGAAAAGCTGAAAGCCAAGGGCGTTTTGATACGGCATTTCAACGGCGAACGGATAAAGCAGTTTAACCGAATCACAATCGGCACGAAAGAACAAATGGATATATTTTTACGGCTTGTAAAAGAGATTTTGGAGGAAAAATAATGAGAAGAGTAGCGCAAATTTCCCGTAAAACGGGAGAAACGGATATCTATTTGAAGCTCAACCTCGACGGCGAGGGTAAGAGTGAAATTGACAGCGGTTGCGGCTTTCTCGACCATATGCTCACGCTGTTTGCAAAGCACGCGGGCTACGATCTTGGCGTTACCTGCAAGGGCGATACGCAAGTAGATTACCACCACACGACGGAGGATATCGGTATTGCGCTGGGTAAAGCGTTTGCCGAGGCACTCGGCGAAAAACGCGGTATTACCCGTTACGGCGATATCGTGTTGCCTATGGACGAAACGCTGATTTTAGCGGCAGTGGATATTTCGGGCAGAGATTACGCTTCCATTGATTTACAGTTCGCCTTTGAAAAGGTAGGCGATTTCGATTGCGAGCTTTGCGAGGAATTTTGGTTGGCGTTTACGCGCGAAGCCAAGCTCACGCTCCACGTGAAGCAGTTGGCGGGCAAAAACGCACACCATATCATTGAAGGGACTTTCAAAGCGGTAGCGCGGGCTTTGAGTGCGGCAACGGCAATCGACCCGAAAAAAGCCGACCAAATCCCGTCCACCAAAGGTATATTATAATAAGAGGTTTCGTATGATAGCAATTGTGGATTATGGCGTAGGGAATTTATTTTCTCTGTGCTCGTCCTTTAAAAAAATAGGCGCGGAAGCGGTGGTTACTTCGGAAAAACGAGTCATCGAAAACGCCGATAAAATTATTCTTCCCGGAGTCGGCGCATTTGCCGACGCCGCGCAAAAGCTCCGCGATACGGGGCTTGGCGAGCTCGTCAAAGAGCAAGCGCAAAAGGGGAAGTATATGATGGGCATATGCCTCGGTATGCAGCTTTTGTTTGAAAAGAGCTACGAATACGGCTGTCACGAGGGGTTGGGATTATTGAAAGGAAGCGTCGATCCGATGAAAGGGTATATCGACCCTGCACTCAAAATTCCGCATATCGGTTGGAACGGCTTACATTTTACCCGCCCGCATTTCCTCTTTAAATATATTAAGGAGGGCGACCATACCTATTTCGTCCATTCCTATCACGCGACGAATTGCGCGGATAGCTTAATCGCTACGACGGAATACGACAAAGAACTCACGGCGGCGGTGGGCAAAGAGAACGTGCTCGGCTGTCAGTTCCACCCCGAAAAGAGCGGCGACGTAGGTTTGAATATTTTACGGGCGTTCGTAGAACAAAAGGACTAAACGAAAAATGAAAATATTTCCCGCAATAGATTTATACGACAATAAAGCGGTGCGCTTATACAAAGGCGATTACGCGCAAATGACGGTGTATAACGAAAATCCCGTCGCCGTTGCCCGTGATTTCAAAGCTAAGGGCGCGGAGCAAATCCATCTCGTCGATTTGGCTGGCGCGAAAACGGGCGTGCCTACGCATATGCCCGTGATAAAAGCAATCGTGGAAGAAACGGGATTGTTCGTTGAAGTGGGCGGCGGTATCCGTAATATGGACACGATTGAAAAATATATCTCCGCAGGCGCAAGCCGAGTAATCCTCGGCACGGCGGCGGTAACGGACGAAGCGTTTTTAAAACAAGCACTTGCAAAGTACGGCGATAAAATCGCCGTCGGCGCGGATATCGCGGACGGCAAAGTTGCAATTAAAGGCTGGATAGAGAAATCGCAATACGGCGTAAACGAGTTTTTGGAAAAGATGCAATCGCTCGGCGTGAAAACGGTCATTTGCACTGACGTTTCCAAAGACGGTGCAATGAAAGGCGCGAATCACGCTCTGTATAAAGAACTCACCGAAAAATTCAATTTACAGGTAATTGCCTCGGGCGGTGTGTCGTCGATGGACGATATCAAAATCCTGACGGAAACGGGCGTGTACGGCGCAATTATCGGCAAAGCCTACTATATCGGCGCAATCGACTTAAAGGAAGCGATAGAGGTGTCCAAATGATAACCAAGCGTATTATTCCCTGCCTTGACGTAAAAGACGGCAAGGTAGTAAAGGGGGTTAATTTTGAAAAATTAAAAGAAGTGGCTTCGCCCGTCGAGCTTGCAAAATTCTACTCGGATAACGGTGCGGACGAACTGGTGTTTTACGACATCACCGCCTCGGCGGAAGGCAGAAAGCTCTTTACGGACGTCCTGCGCGAAGTGGCGCAAAACGTCTTCATTCCGCTCACGGTCGGCGGCGGTATCCGTGATACTTCCGATTTTGAACGAGTGCTTTCCTGCGGTGCCGATAAAGTCAGTGTGAACTCGGGTGCGATTGCTAACCCCAAGCTCATCAAGGAAGCAGCACAAAAATACGGCGATCAGTGCGTGGTAATATCCGCGGATATCAAGCGTGTAAACGGTAAATTCCACGTCTTTGCCAAGGGCGGGAGAGAGGATACGGGCATGGAAGCTGTGCCTTGGATCGTCCGTTGCGTGGGCGAGGGCGCAGGCGAGGTTGTTGTCAATTCCATGGACACCGACGGCGTAAAACAAGGCTTTGATATCGAGCTTTTACAGGCGGTATGTAACGCCGTGGACGTTCCCGTAATCGCCTCGGGCGGTGCGGGTGCCAAAGAACATTTCCTGCAACTATTCAAAGAAGTTCCCACCGTGGACGCAGGCTTGGCGGCTTCGGTATTCCATTTCGGCGAAATTGCCATTCCCGATTTAAAAAAGACGTTAAAAGATAACGGCGTAACGATGCGCTTATAAAAGAGGTAATAAAATGATTAAGGTAGAAGAATTAAAATTTGACGAAAAAGGACTTATCCCCGCAATCGTGGTGGATGCAATCACACAGGAAGTGCTCACGCTTGCATATATGAACAAAGAAAGCCTTGCCATTACACTGGAAAAGGGCTGCACCTGCTTTTGGAGCAGAAGCCGTCAAGAGCTTTGGCTCAAAGGCGAAACGAGCGGTAACTATCAGCACGTAACCTCTATCACAGCCGATTGCGACAAAGACGCGCTCGTCGTTAAGGTAGAAAAGGACGGTCCCGCTTGCCACACGGGCGCGGAGAGCTGTTTCTTCAACCCCTTGTATATCAACGAGGAAAAATCCGAATTTTCCTTGCGTGGTTTGTACGAGCTTTTACTCGGCAGAAAAGCGGAGCGTCCGCAGGGCTCGTATACCACCTATCTTTTCGATAAAGGCTTGGATAAAATTCTGAAAAAGGTGGGCGAAGAATGTACCGAAGTCATCATTGCTGGCAAGGCGCAGGATAAAAAGGAAACGATTTATGAAATTGCCGATCTTGCGTATCACGTACTCGTATTGATGGCGGAAGCGGGAATTACGGTGGACGAGGTGCAAAAAGAACTTGCGTCCCGTCACGTAATCGAACACAAAGTAAAACAGGAAAAAATGACGAAATAAAGAAAAATAAAAATATTTACGCCCGAAACGCCAAGAAACAGCGTTTCGGGCACTTTTTGCAAAAACGATTATTTTAATAAAAGAAATCACTTTTTTCGATTTCACAAAAATGTCACGCAAAAACAAAATTTATTTATACATTCGCCGAAAGAATGATTGACAAAATATTTATTTTGGGTTAAAATAATAGTTGTGTTATAAGCAGAATTGGGGCATAGCGACAAAAATTGGCTAAACCTTCAAACGAATCTGCAAGAAACACTCACGTATTTTTAGAAAAACAAGAGGTAGTAAGTTCCATATGAAGAAAGGATTAAAATGGAAACTGATCGCTTTGCTTACGCTGGTGGCTTCGGTGTTCGTGTTCGCCGGCTGTAAGCTCAACGATACGAAAGAGGACATCTTAGACAGGTATAACCTGACGGTGTCGGTAACCTATTACGCCAACGGCGACGGTGCAAGCTTCGGTACGGCGGCTTCGGAAGAGGAGAAGACGGAAGGCACTTCATCGGAAGAATCCGCAGAATCCGAAACGCCCAAAGCACCCGTAAAAACCAAAACGCTTTGGTATCAATCGGGCAGCGTCCCTCTCAATATCGGCGTAGTCGTACCCACCAGCGGTTCGGCAACGGTGGCTTGGAACGGACATCAATTCAAGGGCTGGTATCACGTGGTTCGCGACGTTACGGGTAAAATCGTTTACGAAGCGGACGGCACGATGAAGCTTGGCGACGCAGTCGATTTTTCTAAGCCGTTAGAACAAGGTAAAAATCTTGAATTTTGCGCAGACTGGCGCAGATTGCCCGTCGTAAACGTACTGCTTGCGGAAACGGACGGCGTGTTGGAAACGACCGCAACCAAGCTGACTTCTTTCGACTTCAATCAAAACAAAGTTGCCGAGCCTACGAACAGAGTATACGAGGTAAACGCACAAGCATATACCGTGCTCGAATACTACACGAACGAAACGCTTACGGAAAAGCTTGCTTGGCCGATTAGCGAACCGATGGAAGACGACGCGGAAGACGTTACCGTTTACGCAAAATGCCTCAAAGGCACGTGGACGCTTTTGAAAACGGCAAACGACGTAAAGACGCTCTTTGCCCAAGCGGGACAGGCTGCTAAATCGTTCTATTTATATAATGATATAGATTGCGAGGGAATGTCGGTAGAACCGATGTGGAATTTTAAAGCGAAGTTCCAAGGCAACGGCAAAACGATTTCCAACTTCAAGGTAACCTCTGCAAGCGCGCTCGGCGGGGAAACCTCTACGGCAATGTTCGGCGATATCTATTCGTCGGCAAAAATCGAAAACGTAACCTTTAAAAACGTGACGGTAGAATACACGACGGCAAAGGCGAATATGTACGTATATCTCGTATTTACGAACTTGCTTGAAGAAAACGGTCAAACGGCGACGATAACGAACGTAAAATTCGACGGTATCACGATGACGGTAACCAAGCCCGCCGACGCCAAAATCTTAAATATTTACAAAGCGGATACCGATCACAACGATAGAAGTAATTGGCTTTACGGCTCGGAAACGGGGAAACTTGACAGCGAATTTGAACTCGACGAACGTAATATCGAATTTACCACCGACCCCACATTCACAATTACAAATAATTAAATTAAGGTAAAAATAAACGGAGGACATATATGAATAAGTCAGTAAAAAGAATTTCCTGTATCGCGATGAGCTTGCTCCTTACCGCACCTTTCTTGGCAGGTTGTAAAAAGGACGGCGGCGCAGATATGGCAACGCGTGCAATGGTGTTCAGTATCGACGCCTTGGACGGTAAATTCAATCCCTATTTCGCAACTTCCGCTCCCGACGTATCGGTAACGGCACAAACGCAGATCTCGATGCTTTCCGCGGATTCCGACGGGTATCCTACCTGCGGTCAGGACGAGCCTACCGTGGCACTTGATTACAAAATCACGGAAATGAACGGCGATAAGAAAGCGGCGGCAGGGGAAGAAGTTACCAGCACCGAATATGAATTCGTTATCAAAAACGGTATTAAATTCAGCGACGGCAAACCTTTGACGATCAAGGACGTATTGTTTAACCTTTACGTATACCTTGACCCCGCGTATATGGGTTCGTCTACTATCTATTCGACGAAAATTCAGGGCTTGAACGCATACCGTGCGCAAGACCCTACCCTTTCGAACGACAGCGACCTTGACACGGAAAATACCTTCGAAACGCAGGCAAGACAAAGATTAAACAACCTCGTAGAGTACCTCGATCCCGAAGCGGGCGAAAATCCCGAACGCACCGAGCAAATCGAAAAGGATATCAAAAAGGCTCGAAAGCTGTATAGAGAAGAAGTAGAATCCGACTGGATCAACAATTACAGCGCGCTCGAAGGTTACAAGGAAGAATATCGTTTTACCCAAATTTGGGAAGCGTTCTACTATGCAGAGGGACTTGTTAAAGTTACCTATAAAACGAACGAAAACGGCAGACTCGTACCCGTAAAGGACGCGGACGGTAAATATATTACCAGCCTTGACGAAACCCTGCCCGACGGTACGAAGAACTCCGATTATAACAGTGAGCGTGCAAAGGGCATCAACGACGCGATGAACGACGCGGCGAAGATTGCGGAGTACAAAGCAGAATATAATTGCGACGACGCGCAAGCGAAAGAATATATTATGCGCGACACCGCAATCGACACCGTTTACAATTCGATGGTGTACACCGATACCGTCACGAAAAAGGAAATGATCGAAGCGGACGTTATCAATTACTGGGCAACGGGCGACAACCTGTATCAGGATTTTATTGCGGAAGCAAGATCTAACTATTTCGCAGGCTTAAAAGAAAATAACGACGGCAACCTGCTCGTGCCGTACATTTCGGGTATTACAACCTATAACACCAAAGATACGGCGTTCACGGGTGGCGAAATGGGCGAAACCCTCGACGCAAGCGGTCACGACGTATTGAAAATCGTCATCGACGACGTTGACCCGAAGGCTATTTGGAACTTCGCGTTTACCGTATCGCCTATGCACTATTACGGCGGTGAATATGCAGTAAATAATTGCAACTACAAGGTGGAAACGGGGAACGTAGATAACGTAAACTTCGGCGTTAAATTCGGTGATAAGGACTTCTTCGACAACGTATTGCAGGGCACGGCAAAGAACGGCTTGCCAGTAGGCGCAGGCGCGTACATGGCTTGTAATATGAACGATACGAGCAACGTAAACGCAGATAACTTCTACACCAACAACTGGGTATACTATAAAGCGAACCCTTACTTTGAAACGGTTGGTACGGGCTTGAATAACGCGCATATCAAATACATGCGTTATAAGGTTATTTCTTCCGATAAAATCGTCAGCGCGCTCGTAACGGGCGAAATCGACTACGGTACGCCCAACGCAACGCCTGAAAACAGAACGGAAGTAGGTAAATACGAAAGCCTTAACTATAAAACGTATATGACGAACGGTTACGGTTACGTAGGTATCAACCCCAAATTCATTGCGGATATCAATATCCGTCGTGCAATTATGATGGCTATGAACACCACGATGACCAAGACGGACTACTATAAAGACTTGTCCGAAGTTATCTACCGTCCGATGTCCATTACCTCGTGGGCATATCCCCGTTACGATACGAACGGCAATTTGAGCGCGACGGGTACGCCCGTATCCTCGTTGCCCGAATCCATCAAATTCAAATCGAATGCTGCGGATATCAACGCGTATTTGGATAATTTGGGTACTTGGATTGACAACGACGGCGACGGGATCCGTGAAAATAGAGCGGGCGAAAAATTGAAGTACACCTTCACGATTGCAGGTGAAACGAAAGACCACCCCGCATACGCAATGTTCGTAAAAGCGGAACAGCTCCTTGAACAGTGCGGTTTCGATATCTCTATCACGACGGACGTTTCCGCGCTCCGTAAGCTCGCAACGGGCGGCTTGCAGGTATGGGCGGCGGCTTGGTCGTCTACGATCGACCCCGATATGTATCAAGTTTACCATAAAGACTCCACGGCTACCAGCGTTAAAAACTGGGGCTACGACGAAATTTTCGACGCAAGCAACGGCACGAAGTATGATGCTGAAAAGACAATCATCAATGAATTGAGCGATTTGATTGAAGAGGGCAGAGCTACGACGAACACGAACGAGCGTATGAAGACGTACGAAAAGGCGCTCGATAAGGTAATGGAGCTTGCGGTAGAGCTTCCCACCTATCAGAGAAACGATATGGTCGTATACAGTAACGAACTGTTCGACGAAACGACTTTGAACCAGAACCCCAGCGCAAACGAAGGGCTTATGGACAGAATTTGGGAAGTAAAATACAAGGCGTAAGCTTTTCCCTGTTTGGATAAATAAAAACAAGAAGTGATTAAACGATGGTAAAATATATTCTAAAAAGAATAGGGCTTTCCCTTTTGATACTCTTCGGCGTATCTATCATTCTCTACTTTCTTTTGAGATTGATGCCCGTATCCTATTTCGATACGATTTTGGCAAATCAATCGCAGGTAGAGAATGCCGCCGAACGTATCGAGGAAATGAAAGCGTATTACGGGTTGGCAGACGACTCGTTTATGGGAATGGTCAAGGGCTACTTCGGTTGGCTCGGCAAATTCCTGCAAGGGGATTTCGGTATCTCGTATAAATACGGTACGCCCGTTGCAGACGAGATATTCTCGCATATGGGTATATCCTTTGCGATCTCTTTCGTATCCTTGATTTTGCAGCTTGTAATCGCCATTCCGCTCGGTATCAAGTGCGCTTGCAATCAGTACGGTAAACTCGACTACACGGTTACGGTGCTGACGATGATCGGTATTTCCTTCCCGACCTTCTTCTTTGCAAACCTTATCATTAAATTCTTTGCAGTAGACTTGGGTTGGTTCCCCGCACAGGGTTTGTACGGCAACCTTTCCTCAAACGCAGGTTGGTTTGAAAGAACGGGGGATATGCTTTGGCACCTCGTACTCCCGATGATCGTGCTCGTTATTTTAAGCGTAGGTTCCATGGTGCGCTATACGCGTACGAATACGCTGGAAGTACTTAACGCGGACTATATCCGCACAGCGCGCGCAAAGGGCTTGTCCGAAAATAAAGTCGTGTATAAGCACGTATTCCGTAACACGATGATCCCGCTCGTTACCACGCTCGCGGGCGTGCTCCCCGGGCTCTTCGGCGGTTCAATGATTACCGAACAGATATTCGCAATCGAGGGTATCGGTAATATTGCGTATAACGCATTGAAAGAAAACGACATTCCGTTCATTATGGCGTATAATATGTTTATCGCCGTATTGACGGTCATCGGTATGTTGCTTACCGATATTATGTACGGCGTGGTAGACCCGCGCGTCAAGCTGAAATAAGGAGGACGAGAAAATGGAAGAAGAAAAGAAAAATTCCGAAATTGAATTGTCCGAACCCGCAGTGGAAACAGCGGAGGACCTGCACGGGGAAAATCTTACCGACAGAGTAAAAATGCTTTCTCCCGGTCAAATGGTTGCAAAGCGTTTCTTCCGCTCCAAGCTTTCGGTAATAGGGCTTGTAACTCTTATCGTGCTGTTCTTGTTCTCGTTCGTTGGTCCGCTCATTCCACCCTTTAATTACTGGGCGGAATACAACGGTCAGCAAGCGGATATAACGGATATTCCTAAATCCTACGACGAAAACCCGATTACCTTTATCGACGAAAACGGAAACAAGGTCTACGTTTACGAAATTACGGAAACAACTCCCAGCTCGAATCAGCTCAGCGACCTTACGCTTGAACACCCGCTCGGCACGGACGAAAAGGGCTTCGACGTCCTCACCCGTCTTATGCTCGGCGGCAGAGTATCGCTTACAATCGGTTTCGTCGTTATTATCCTTGAAACGATAATCGGCGTAGTTTTGGGCGGTTTGGCAGGCTATTTCGGCGGTTGGGTCGATCAGCTCGTTATGCGTATAGTCGATATATTGAGCTGTATTCCTACTTTGCCTATTATGTTCATGCTTTCAGCAATGCTCACGGCGAACGGAATCACGGATATGCGAAGCTTGTATTATCTTATGATTATTCTAACGCTGTTCGGTTGGGCGGGTACGGCTCGGCTTGTGCGCGGTCAAATTCTTTCCTTGCGTGAACAGGAATTTATGCTCGCTGCAAAATGCTCGGGACTTTCCGTTGGGAAAAAGATCTTTAAGCATCTGCTCCCCAACGTATTGCCTCAGCTCATCGTTTCGATGACGCTCGGACTTGGTAGCATTATCTTGACGGAAGCAACGCTCGGTTACCTTGGTATCGGCGCGCCGATCGGTTCGGCTACGTGGGGTAACATGATCAACTACGCAAGTAACGAAACCTACTTAAAATACTATTTCAATCTTTGGGCACCCGCAGGTATTTGTATCATGCTTGCAATTTTGGCGTTCAACTTTGTCGGCGACGGTCTTCGCGACGCGTTCGACCCGAAAATGAAGAGGTAAGCTATGGCGGAAGAAAAGAAAAAATCGCATTATATCAGCGCGAAAGAATCCCGCCTGATTGCAAAAGAAAACGCAAAAGTTACCAAAGTATTAGAAAAGCGTAAAAAGAGAAAGAACGTCGAAGCGGAATACGTTTCGGAAATGAAAGACCCGAACAATATTATCGAATTTGACGATCTGCATACCTATTTCTATACGGATACGGGCGTAGTAAAAGCGGTAAACGGCGTTACGTTCTCTATCCCCGCAGGCTCGACTGTCGGCGTCGTCGGCGAATCGGGTTGCGGTAAGAGCGTTACCTCGCTCTCGCTTATGCAACTCGTACAAGGCCCTAGCGGACAAATCGTAAGCGGGTCTATCCGTTTCCGCACCAACGCGTTCCGTCGCGATGAAAAGGGTCGTAAAATCCCCGTATACGAAACGGAAACGGTCGATGGGGAAGAAAGAATCGTAAAAGACGCAAAGGGCAAGCCCGTGCATAAGAAAAACGAGCTGGGCGGTAACCTTTACGAAATGGATGAAAAGGTGTACGACATCGCAAAAATGCCAATCGAAGCAATGCGTTCGATTCGTGGCAGAGAAATCGCTATGATTTTCCAAGAACCGATGACGTCGCTCAATCCCGTCTTTACGATCGGCAATCAGCTAGACGAAGTCGCATTCTTGCATATTGAGGGTATTTCCAAAGAGGGAGCAAAAGCCCGTAGCGTGGAAATGCTCAAACTCGTCGGTATCGCCGACCCCGAGGGCGTATATAAAAAATACCCGCACGAGCTTTCGGGCGGTATGCGTCAGCGTGTTATGATCGCTATGGCGCTCTTGTGTAACCCTCGTCTTATTATCGCGGACGAGCCCACGACGGCGCTTGACGTTACCATTCAGGCGCAAATCCTCGATTTGCTCCGTGAAATCAAGGGCAAAATCAACGGCTCTATCATGCTCATCACGCACGACTTGGGCGTCGTTGCCGAAATGGCGGATTTCGTCGTGGTTATGTACGCGGGCAAAATCATTGAAATGGGTACGGCGGAGGATATCTTCGACAGACCTTTGCACCCGTATACCATCGGTTTGCAAAAGAGTAAACCCACCGTGGACGGCGAAGTGGAATCGCTGTACTGTATTCCCGGCTTCGTTCCCAACCCCGTGGATATGCCCAACTATTGTTATTTCCGCGACAGGTGCGATAAATGCCGTAAGGAATGTGCAGGCGAATACCCGCATCTTGTGAAAGTTTCGGATACGCATAGCGTTTCCTGCTATCTCTATAAGGAGGGTCAAGAAAAGAATGACTGAGCCCGTAAAAGAATTCAGTGAAACGGAAAGCACGGTAGCAGTAGCGGTCGCAAACGCGCCCGCGGACGACGTGTTGTTGGAAGTGCGCGACCTTCAAAAATATTTCGTCGTAGACACGACGTTTTTCGGCAAACCCAAAGCCTTCTTAAAAGCGGTCGATAACGTTTCTTTCTCCCTCAAAAAGGGTAAAACGCTCGGTATCGTCGGTGAATCGGGTTGCGGTAAAACGACGATGGGCAGAACGATTTTGCGCCTTTACGACGTCACGGGCGGCGAAGTTTGGTTTAACGGCAAAGAGGTGTCTAAAATCTCTAACCGCGAATTTGATAAACTCCGTCCCGATATGCAAATGATATTCCAAGACCCTTACGCCAGTCTTTCCCCCCGTCTTACGGTGGGCGAAATTATCGGCGAAGCGGCGTTGCAGCACGGTATCGTAAATAAGGCAAATTACCGCGAATACGTACTGGAAGTTATGAAAATGTGCGGTTTACAACCGCATTATTACGAACGCTACCCGCACGAATTTTCAGGCGGTCAAAGACAGCGTATCTGTATTGCACGCGCCCTTGCGCTCAAACCGCAGCTCGTTATTTGCGACGAGCCCGTATCCGCGCTCGACGTTTCCATTCAGGCGCAGATAATCAATATGCTCAAAGACCTGCAAAAGCAGTTGGGACTTACCTACGTGTTCATTTCGCACGACCTTTCCGTCGTAAAACATATCTCCGATGAAGTCGGCGTTATGTATTTGGGGAGCATGGTAGAGTACGGCTCGAAAGACCGTATCTTCAACAACACCTTGCACCCGTACACGAAAGCGTTGTTCTCGGCAGTACCCGTGCCCAACCCGCACGTTAAGATGAGCCGCGTGATTTTGAAAGGCGATATCCCGTCGCCCGTCAATCCCCCCAAGGGCTGTAAATTCCACACCCGTTGCGAACAGTGCATGGAAATTTGTAAATCGGTCGCGCCGAAATACAGAGAGGTAGAGGACGGACATTTCTGTGCCTGCCACTTGTACGATACCGCAGAAGAATTACAGGAATTTGAAGCCGAGCAAGCGCGTTTACAAGCAGAATCCGCGCAAGCCGAAGCATAAGAAGATGGCAAAAAAAGAAAAAAGGGTAAAAGAAAAGAAGAAAAAAGAACGGGTCGAACTGGACACGGAAACGACCTTCGCGGATATGAACGTGGAGGGGTTTACTTGGTATGACCCGAACCGCAAAAAAAGAAACGGCAAAAGCGTAAAATTGACTCGTAAAGAATATTGGGCAATGGTGCGCGGTGCGTTCGAAGCGATGCTACCGATGTTTCTTTGTATCATTGCAGGCGCGCTCTTGATTTTCTTACTCGCATACCTTTGGCTGAAATAAAAATAACGCTCCCGAATGCTCGGGAGCGTATATTTTTACGGTTGCCGTTTGGCAAGCACCTTGCCCGTTTCCGCGTTCATTAAAAACGCCGTCGTATTTCTGCTCCGGTCGGTTACGCCCACGTAATAATACGGCTTTTCTTCAAAAATCAACCGCAGATAGATTTCCCCTGTAAACCCGTATTTGTCCGTCATTTCTTGGAATAATTCGCCTTCCGCATTCACCAACGCGTCCAACGCATGCTCTGCCGATAAAGTCGTTTCCGTCCTTACCGAAAGGGCGGTAAATTCTTTCATTTCTTCTCCGAACTCTACTGCAAAAACAATTTCTTTGAGTGCGGATATATCCAAAGAGCACGAATAATAATATTCCGCTTTCACGTTATCAAAAGACATTTCTCCGCCGTACGCGGTGTGCCCTACGGTAAAGGAAATAGTACAGGTCTTATCGCCCGACGGCGCAACCAAATACACTTCCGTACGAGTGGAAGTATCCCGCTTTATCCCGTCCGTTTCGTAAGGGTATTCCTTTTCTACAGCGTACGCGCGGAGGGAAAATCCGTCGCCCTCGGCTAAGAAGATATTACGGCGTACCTCGGATACGTAATCGAAATACCGAACTTCTTTTTTACAAGCGGAAAAAACCACGCAAACGAGCACGGATAATACGACCATTAAGTACTTTATCATTCGTGAAAAACAGCGATTTTTCATACAAAAACTTTTCATAGTTTCATTATATTAAAAAAAGGTTGCAAACATACCGAATTTTTTTCGTTTATACAGTTGATTTTTTGTTTCCGATGTGCTAAAATAGTATAAATATAATGGAGGTAAAGTATATGCGCGTGGATAAAGTGATTGTACGCGCCGCTGTAAGTACTTTGGCGGCAATACTCGTGTTATTCGCTGTGATGATTCTTGCGCTCTCGTTTATCTTTCCCTCCACGATGATGCAAATTGCTTACGATTTAGGTATGGACGGTGCCAGTGTGACCTGTGCAAAGCGCGCGTACGCCCAAACGGACGAAACCTATTACATTGCCTTTGCTACGCAGGTGGCGATTGCCTCGGATAACGACGAGCAGATAGAGGACTGCGGATTGCATTTTATCGGTGATGATCCGCAAGCCTTTGATAAATACTGCACCGATTATCAAGAAAAGCTTGACGGAATGAACGGCACTTACGATCAGTACGTTTACGGACAGGTAAGCCTTGCACAATACCGCCAAGGCAAAACGGCGGAAGCGGTAACGACGGCGTTTACGGGGCTTCATAGCACCTTTCCGAAAAACAATGCGGCTGTGATTTTAGCAATGACGGCGGTAAACGCAAACGATGCGGCGACGGTATCGCTGATAAAAACGGAAATGAATGAGTTGAGCAAAAGCCTTACGGCGGATACGGATAAAGCGTATCTTGCGCAAGTGCTCGCGCTCTGTGAGAGGGTTGGATAAATGGATGGGCTTTCCTGAAAAGGGAGGGCAAATCCATTTCGTTTATATTCGGATAAATAAAAGTTTTACATATATAAGGAGAAATACTTATGAGCAGCAAAATTGTAAAAGAAGGATTGACTTTCGACGACGTACTTCTTATTCCGCAGGCGTCGAGCGTCCTTCCGCACGAAGTGTCGCTTAAAACGAAATTAACGGACAAAATTTGTCTGAACCTGCCGTTGATGAGCGCGGCAATGGATACGGTTACGGAAAGCCGTATGGCGATTGCGATGGCGCGTGAGGGCGGTATCGGTATCATTCACAAAAATATGTCCATTGAAGAACAGGCGAACCACGTAGACAGAGTAAAGCGTAGCGAGCACGGCGTCATTACCGATCCGTTCTTCCTTGCGCCTGACAATCTTGTAAAAGAGGCGGTTGCGCTTATGGAAAGATACCGTATCAGCGGTGTGCCCATCACGAAAGAGGGCAAGCTCGTAGGTATCCTTACTAACCGCGATCTTCGCTTTGAAAGCAATTACGAACAGCCTATTTCCAACATTATGACGAAAGAGGGTTTGGTTACCGCGCCCGTAGGCACCTCTCTTGCCGAAGCACAGAAAATTCTCGGTAAACACAGAATTGAAAAGCTCCCTATCGTAGACGAGCAGGGTTATCTTAAAGGGCTTATCACTATTAAGGATATCGAAAAATCGATTCAATATCCCAACTCCGCGAGAGATGAAAACGGCAGACTTCTCGTGGGTGCGGCGGTTTCTACGGCGGCGAATGCAGTGGATAGAATTTCCGCACTTGTAGAAGCGCGCGTAGACGTTATTGCTATCGACACGGCGCACGGACATTCAGCAGGCGTTTTGAAAAAGGTCGAGGAAATCAGAGCGAAATTCCCCAATCTCACCATTATCGCAGGCAACGTCGCAACGGCGGCGGCAACGGAAGCGCTTATCAAATCGGGCGCAGACGTCGTAAAGGTGGGTATCGGTCCCGGTTCCATTTGTACTACGCGCGTGGTTGCAGGTATCGGTGTACCTCAGCTCACGGCGGTTATGGATTGCGCGGAAATGGCGGATAAGCTCGGTAAGCGCGTTATCGCCGACGGCGGTATCAAGTACAGCGGCGACATCGTCAAAGCCCTTGCGGCAGGCGCAAGCGCCGTTATGGTCGGCTCGCTTCTTGCAGGTACGCTGGAAAGCCCCGGGGAAGTTGAACTCTATCAAGGCAGAAGCTATAAGGTATATAGAGGTATGGGGTCGCTCGGCGCAATGGCTGCGGGCAGCAGCGATAGATACTTCCAAGAAGGCACGAAGAAATTTGTACCCGAGGGAGTCGAGGGACGCGTGCCTTACAGAGGCAGTGTTGCCGAGGTTATCTATCAAATGAAAGGCGGTTTGCGTTCGGGTATGGGTTATTGCGGTAAACCGACGGTTGAGGAACTTCGTACGAATTCCGAATTTGTCCGTATCACCAACGCGAGCTTGATTGAAAGCCATCCTCACGATATTTCAATCAGCAAAGAAGCGCCCAACTATTCGCAACACTAAGGTAATCGTATGCACGTAGTATGTTTGGATTTAGAGGGGGTTCTCGTCCCTGAAATTTGGATTGCTTTTTCCAAGGCAAGCGGTATCCCCGAGCTTTCGCGCACCACGCGCGACGAGCCCGATTACGACAAGCTTATGAAATGGCGTATCGGCGTTTTAAAGGAACACGGCTTGGGCTTGAATGAAATTCGTAAAATCATTGAAACAATCGAACCGATGGACGGCGCAAAGGCGTTTTTGGACGAGCTTCGCTCGTTTACGCAGGTTATGATTGTCAGTGATACCTTTACGCAATTTGGTATGCCGCTCATGAAAAAGCTCGGCTATCCCACACTCCTTTGCAATACGCTGGAAGTGGCGGAAAACGGCACGATCACGGGCTATAAAATGCGCGTGGAGAATTCGAAATTTACAACGGTCAAAGCGTTGCAGTCGATGGGCTATGACACGGTTGCGGCAGGGGATAGTTATAACGACTTGGGAATGATTCGCGCAAGCAAGGCGGGCTTTTTATTCAAAGCCCCCGAAAAAATTAAGACGGACAACCCCGATTTACCCGCGTTCGACAGCTATAACGAATTGCTGACTGCGATTAGAAACGCGTTGACATAAACTGAAAAAATCTTATTTAACAGGAGAAAAATATATGGAAAACAACGTACGTCCCGAAAGTATGGCACGTATCAACACCAAAGCGCTTGCAAACGAGTTTATTGACGAACAGATCAAAGAAATCCGCGCACAAGTGGGAAACAAGAAAGTATTGCTTGCGTTATCGGGTGGGGTAGATTCCTCCGTCGTTGCGGCATTACTCATCAAAGCAATCGGCAAACAGCTCGTTTGCGTGCACGTAAACCACGGTTTACTCCGTAAAGGCGAACCTGAACAGGTAGTGGAAGTATTCCGCAACCAAATGGACGCAAACCTCGTATACGTGGACGCGGTGGACCGTTTCCTTGGCAAGTTAGAGGGCGTCGAAGAGCCCGAAAAGAAGCGCAAAATCATCGGTGCGGAATTTATCCGTGTGTTTGAGGAAGAAGCAAGAAAGCAAGAGGGAATCGAATTTCTTGCGCAGGGCACGATTTATCCCGACATTATCGAAAGCGACGGCGTAAAAGCGCACCACAACGTGGGCGGACTTCCCGAAGATATGCAGTTTGAGCTTGTCGAGCCGTTGAAATTCCTCTATAAAGACGAAGTTCGCGCGGTGGGCAGTGCGTTGGGTTTACCCGACGGTATGGTTTACCGCCAACCGTTCCCCGGTCCCGGACTTGGCGTGCGTTGCCTTGGCGCAATCACACGCGACAGACTGGAAGCCGTACGCGAATCGGACGCAATTTTGCGTGAAGAATTTGAAAAGGCAGGTTTAGAAGGCAAGGTATGGCAGTATTTCACGGCAGTACCTAACTTCCGTTCGGTAGGCGTAAAGGACGGTAAGCGTACCTACGCATATCCCGTGATTATCCGTGCGGTAAACACGGTAGACGCGATGACGGCAACGATCGAGGAAATTCCGTATTCGCTTCTTGCGAAAATTACCGAGCGTATCACGAAAGAAGTAGAAAACGTCAATCGCGTTTTATACGACCTTACCCCGAAGCCCTCGGGAACGATTGAATGGGAATAATTGATTTAAAAAAACCATTACAACTATAAAATAGAAACAGTCTTGCAGGTTGCAAATAAAAATATTTGCAACCTGCTTTTTTTGTTCAAAGGACTTGACAAAAACAATACTTCGTGATACAATGTATTACGCAAGGAGGAGTATTCGGTGGATATACAATTAAAACGGGGCATATTAGAGGTGTGCGTATTAGCCGCAATAAAAAACGAAGAGTCCTACGGGTATAAAATTAT
>JAZNDR010000094.1:0-2168 GCA_045588185.1 Candidatus Scatosoma sp.
ATCTCGCAATATCGCGCGAGCTTTAGTGTGGAAAAAGATTGCGGCGTGAGAAAATACTATTTCACGAAAGAAATGGTAATTCGCGTCGGGTTTGAAGATTTCGTTATGGAAGAGGGGGCGTCGGTACGTGTAAGCGGCGACGAAGTGAACGGGCTTCGTTTCACTGCGGAAATGTCGGTGGAAAGCTATCAAAGTCTTTCCGCGCAAGACGCAAGCTTTGGTATGGTTATTATCCCCAAGGATTATATCACGGACGGGTACGAGCTGACAGTTGCAAATTTGTTCGGCGGAAATGCGAAATATTCGGAAACGGCAACGGCAGGTGCTAACCAAGCCGTTCGTAAAATGTTGCATTTGAAAAACCTTACTCCTGCCGATTACGATAAAGACGGGAAATATGAGGTGCGCGGTGCGATTACGGACATTTTAACAAACAACCTCGCCCGTGAGTTTGTCGGTATTGCGTATGTAAAATTAGGTAACGAATACATTTTGGCAAACTATTTTGCCGATGAAATGGATAACAACGCGCGTTCGATTTATTATGTTGCGCAAAAGGCAATTGACGCAAACGACCATGCAAGCGCAGTACAGACGAAATATATCGACGCATTTGACAAGTACGTAAGAGATGCAGGCAAAACGTACAATAGAACGTATACCGTCAACTATATTACGACTGTCAACGGTAAGAGCACGGTAGAAACGGAAACGATTACCGCTCCGCTTAACTCCGCAATCAATCTTACGGCGAAAGAGATTAGTGGCTTTACGCTTGCATCGGCATCAACGATTACGAGCAAGATTTATGCAAATAAGGAAAACGTTTTCAACTTCTATTATACGGTAGTAGGCGCGCCTGTATTTGACAGCGTAGCTTGGTATCACCCTGAACTCGATAGTTCGAATAATTACGACAATACTCATAACGACACGGTAGCGCAAACGATGAAAGAGGCGGGCTTCACGACAGTGGTGCTTGGCGGCGGTGATTATGGCGTAAAACTCAACAGTGAAGTAAATATCGAGGTTACGAGAACTATTATCGATATGTTCTACCGTAACGGAATAAAGTCTATCGTATGGACGGGCAACTGGTCGGATACGGAAGAATATGCATTTGAAACCTTGCCTGACTTCTCTAATCATGAAGGCTTTGCAGGATTCTTTACGTGGGATGAACCTAAGCCCACGACGGCTGCGATGAATGCCGTAGCAGAATATGCGGATTGGTATAAGAATACATACGGCGAGGAAGCGGCTCCGTTTAAGGTAAACTTATTGCCCTCGTATTCTTATTTCAAGGACGGTGATTATACATCTTATTCCGCTTACGTAAAAGCATATTGTGATATCGTGCTTTCCAAATTTGACGGAACGGAATATACAAAATATCTTTCCGTGGACAGCTATCCTATCAAAGCAGATGGCTCAATGAGAGATACTTTCCTCTATGATTGGGCGGTATTGAAAGCGTATGCTATGCAATACGATGCGGAAATGCACGCCGTTTTGCAAGGCTGCGGCTTTGAAGACGAAAGCAACGGTACAACTTACAACAAAGCGCCTACTGAAGAGCAAATGAGATTACAACTTTATACGGCTCTTGCTTTTGGTGCGGATTCCATTTCTTGGTGGTCTTATTATCCTTTAAACGTAGTAGTAGACGGAGCGCTTAATGCGGACGGTACGACGACGGAAGTTTACAACGATTTAAAGACCGTCAATAACGAACTCGCAACGTTTAGCTCTTTGTTTAAGGGCTACAACTGGCAAGGCGTTATCATGAGCAATCCTGACAGCGGTTTCTTTGGCATCGGCGCAGATGCGCAGTACAAGGCGTATAAGAAAGTAAAAGACGAAAGCTTGTTCTCGCAATATTTGCTTTCAGCAAGCAAAACCTCGTCCTTCTCGTCCATTGCAGGTTCGGGCAGTAACCATATCGTTAGCGTTATGGAAGATGCGGACGGCAACGAAGCGTTCGTAGCGGTAAACTATGCTGCGGTAAAGGATAACAAGACGCTCAGCATTACTTTTAAAGGAAATACCATCGGACAGTACGTTATTTATAAAAACGGTGAAATGCAAACGGTAACCATCGGTACGGACGGCTATACCTTGACGCTTGCCCCTGGTGAAGGCGCGTTCATCGTAGAAGCAAACAGCGA
>JAZNDR010000095.1:0-5126 GCA_045588185.1 Candidatus Scatosoma sp.
ACTAATGATAATCAGATTGAAGATGTTTATATTTTTAGGCGCATATTTCCTTGCATTAATGGGAAACAGCATAAAAGGGAAACTGTGAGAGCAAAAGTTATTGCTTATCAGAATTACACATTTGGGCCTAAAGTTATCGAAGTTGAATATTGTTCAATTTGTAAAAAGTACTTTATATCGACCATTGTATTACGTCAATCTGAAAAAAAATACGGAGTGCTCTTATTTCAAAGGCGCAATCAAGGTTTTAAAAATGAGAAAGAGCATTTTTTTGCACAAGATACAATTTTAAGTCGATGGGGATATATTGCGCAGAGTAATAAGCAAAGCGAGAAACATCGGCGTGCAATACTAGTCTATCTATTAGAGAAACTAAATATTTCTAAGAGTGATATACTAAAGATACTTTCCAGCTTTATAGAGTATCGTGAGAATTGCCATAAGGCGCAAGCGATTTGGCAGGCTGATTATGATTTTGTTGAGCGGTATAATATTTATAAAGAAAGAAAAATTACCGCAAGGCTTTTGGAAAAATAATTGTAAGGAAGCAGGTGTATGGAAACGAAAATTAGATTGGATTATTCCAACGCAAAATTTAAAGATAACGGCAAGCTGAAATTGCTAATTATCGTGGGTACGCGCCCTGAAATTATCCGCTTGGCGGCGGTGATCAATAAGTGCCGTCAATACTTTGACTGCATTCTCGCCCACACGGGACAAAATTATGATTATAACTTAAACGGCGTATTCTTCAAGGATTTGAAGCTTGCCGATCCCGAAGTGTATATGGATGCGGTGGGTGACGATCTTGGTGCGACGGTGGGGAATATAATCAACTGCTCGTACAAGCTGATGGCGGCTTGTAAGCCTGATGCGCTTCTTATCCTAGGGGATACGAATAGCTGCTTGTCGGCTATCCCTGCAAAGCGTTTGCATATTCCCATTTTCCATATGGAAGCGGGGAATAGATGCAAGGACGAGTGTTTGCCCGAAGAAACCAACCGCCGTATTGTCGATATTATTTCTGATGTAAATTTGGCATATTCCGAACACGCACGCCGTTATTTGGCGGATTGCGGTTTGCCCAAGGAAAGAACGTACGTGACGGGCTCGCCCATGGCGGAGGTTTTACATAATAATCTTGCTGAAATTGAGGCAAGCGACGTGCTTACACGTCTTGGGTTACAACCGAAAAAATATATTTTACTTTCCGCGCATAGAGAAGAAAATATCGACACGGAAAAGAACTTTGTTTCCTTGTTTACGGCAATTAATAAATTGGCAGAGAAATATGATATGCCTATTTTGTATAGCTGCCATCCGAGAAGCAAAAAGCGTTTGGAAGCAAGCGGATTTAAGCTTGATAAGAGAGTAATTCAAAATCAGCCCTTGGGTTTTCATGATTATAACAATTTGCAAATGAATGCGTTTGCGGTGGTATCGGACAGCGGTACGTTACCCGAAGAAAGCTCTTTCTTTACGAGTATCGGTAAGCCTTTCCCTGCGGTGTGTATTCGTACTTCGACGGAGCGTCCCGAGGCGCTCGACAAGGCTTGTTTTGTGCTTGCAGGTATTGATGAAAAGCATCTTTTGCAGGCAGTAGAAACGGCGGTGGATTTGACGAATGACGGCAACCATGGTATCCCCGTACCCGATTATGTGGAAGAAAACGTATCGACAAAGGTTGTGAAGATTATCCAAAGCTATACTGGCGTAGTGGATAAAATGGTTTGGAGAAAGTTCTAAAAAATCAATTTGACGGGGGCAGGTACGTGACGAATACGGAAAAATTCTTTGTTGAGTGTGTAAAAAGGGGGATTAAGGACGAGAAAATTGACATCATTCCCGACGAGCTTGACTATAAACAATTTTATAATCTTTGCGCGTCGCATTCGATGAGCGTCGTCGTATTCAAAGCGCTTGAAAAGGTGAAGGACAAACTCCTGCCGCAGTTTTTGACTGCCTTAGAGCGTTCCGTGCATCGTCACGTAATGTTGGACGTACAAAGCGAGTACGATATCAACACGCTGTTGACGGCTTTTGAAGAACACGGGTTGAAGTATATGCCACTCAAAGGTTATCACTTGAAAAAGCTGTATCCTTCGACGGATATGCGCTATGCATCCGATTGTGACGTGCTTATCGACGTAGATCAGTTAAAGGAAGTGCGTGCGCTTGTGGACGAGCTTGGGCTTGCGACGAAACGCCATGACGAACATCACGATATTGTGTATTACCCTGCGACGAAAACGATTTTTGAATTGCATAAAACGATTTTCGTTGGACCGCTTGAAAAGTATTTTGGCGTAGAGAATAAAGGCTTTGACGGTGCGCACGTAAAAGAGGGGTATCAATACTTTTACGAGATGGACCGTGAGCGGTTTTATATTTCCTTGCTTGGTCATTCGGCGTATCATTTTGCGGAAAGCGCAGGGGTGGGGATTCGTCATTTGACGGATATTTATCTGTATAGAAAGGCGTACAATCTCAACGAAGAATATTTAAACGCTGAGCTGGAAAAATGTGGCTTAAGACAATTCAAAGAAGAATTTGAAAAGGTGTCTGCGTATTTCTTTGAAGAGGCGGAAGCAGGCGAGTTTACGAAAAAGTTTGCAAAGCATATTTTGGAATCGTCTTTGTCTGCTTATTCGGAGTTGAAATCAGCGTCGGACGTTGCGGCGAACGCAAGTGAAGCGGACGATAAGAAAGCAAAAAGAAAGTCGGTTTGGAGAAAGATTTTCTTGCCGAAAGAACAAATGAAATTCCTTTCCCCTGTTTTGAAAAAGCATATTTGGCTGTTGCCGATTTTTCACGTTGTTCGTTGGGTGCAGGTGCTGTTTACTCGTCCAAAGGCGATTGGTCAGTTGAAGAAAATGAACGATGTAGAAGAAAATGACTTGGCGTATATGAAAGAAATTCGTAGCGGTTTGGGCATCAATCATTTGTAAGTTTAAATAAATGTTTCAAAAAAATTAAAAAAACATACAAACAAATGTTTGGTTTTTGTTAAAAAAGGGTATATAATAGATGTACGCTAAGAAATTAGCGGCAGTTTACAACTGAATAGAAAATACGTTAAACAGGTCTGGCGGAGATGAAGTATCCGCAGCGGTGACGATCCCTGATTAGATTGGTATAGTTTTGATATTGGCTTAAAAAATATCCCGTGGCGCACTACGAATAACTTTATGTTACTCGGAGTGCGTCTTTTTTATTCTCAGAATTTAGTTAGGATAAAAATTTTATAAAAATTCGCTCAAAAAAAACGACCAAACGTAAAAAATTCCAGGCAAACCATAATGAAGGGGTATAAAAATTGCCCGAAAAGTGCGAAATTTTCTCTACTTAAATAGTGGATAATGAAAGTTCAGTGAAATTTCATAAAAACACCCTGACAAATGACCATTTTCGTGGCTTATAAGTGAAGGGGGCATAAAAGCAGACAAAAAATTTTAAAAAGATGAAACAAAAAAGCGAAAAAGGTTCTACTTATATGGTAGAGGGTACGAATACGCCAAAAAATGTCTACGACAAAATCTGTCGTAGACGGCTTAAAAAAGACTTGTTATAATTATTTCGGTTCTAAAACGCAAGTCGGCGCGTCCAAGTCGGCAAAGCGTTTAGGATAATAAAAAATTTTATATAAGGAGGTACGCGGAGAATGTACTATAATCAAAGTTTCGATGAAATGCCAGAAGATATGCTTCTTCACGGCAAGCTAATCAACGACGGTGGGCATAATCTGTTCCAAAGAGATCCCCCGACGTCATTCAGGAAAAAACGCAGAAGAAAGTACGTTGACAAAGAAGTCGAAGTGGACGATTCGGTCTTTGAAAACGCAAAACAGGTGGTCGCGCCAAAGGAGGTGAAAAAGGATGAAATAGAAGAAAGCGAGCATCCACCAAGCGATGAAAACATCACGGAAAATCCGCCAGAATCCGTAAAAAATCAAGCGGTTGAGGAAGAATCCATCACTCCTCAAAATTCGCAGGACAAGCCCAATAAAACGCATAAAATGCCATTAAGAAAACTCTTTGATGAGTTATACGATACATGGGAGCCTTAAATGGAAAACACGGCGAAATATGCTAATCAGTGCATTAAAACCCTATTTTGGAAACGACTACAAAAAGACGGTAGCTTTTGTGGCTTCGAATTTGGATAGGCGTAGGCATAATACGGGAAGTAGATTTCGTCGGGCGCGCGATAAATGTAATTTGAATCGTTTTAACTATTTCGTGACGTTCACGTACAGCGACGCGAAAATGGATAGAGAAACGTTCAAGAAAAAGTTGCGCGCGTACTTGAAAAATAAAGTAAATCGCTCGGGGTGGAAATACTACGGCGTATGGGAAGGTTGGGACGGTAAAAAGCGTTTACACTTCCATGCGTTGATGTACATACCAGATGGAACGATGCCGGGGGAATTAGTAAAAGAACGGCGATATAATACGAATGAGAAAAGAATGAAAGAGACGATAGGAAATACGGAATTTAATGAAAAGTTTGGAAGATCTGACGTAAGTGAAATCATAGAGCCAATGAAAAAGCAGGCGTATCAATACGTTTTGAAATATTTAAATAAAGGCGGAAAAGCGATGGTATCGAAAAATTGCCCTGAGTACATATCAGGCTGGGTAAAAAGGGGAGAATTGTTTTGTGAGATGGAAAAGAGAGAAAATCGGTATATAACAGATCCTGACGTAAACATTATAGTAGACGGAACGGGCGAAGTTGTGACGGTAAATGAACGAAAACCGCAGGAAGCGCTGCGCAAAATCCAAAACTGCGGATGATAATCACAGATTGTTATTATTGAAAAGAAAAAGGCAAAAAAATAACGCGTTGATTCGCCAAGCGGGTCAGCGGCGAACAACGCGTTTTTGCCGTTTTCAATCGGTTTGTTTGTCGGTCAAGTTGGGTTGCGCAGAACGTGCCCTTCGGCGCCGCGAAGCGGCGACGACTTGTATATATGGGCACGTTCTGCGCTCATTGAGCTATTTTTCCAAGTTTTTAGATGAAAAATTTGGGGCGTTGAGTTCGCCTAAAAACACTCAAAAAATATTAAATTTAAGGAGATTTTTATGATTATAAAAACTGTATCTAAGAGGCAACCAAGCGTCTGT
>JAZNDR010000096.1:0-2317 GCA_045588185.1 Candidatus Scatosoma sp.
GTTCACGGTTTACGCAGTGAAAAATGTTTCGTGCGTGATTTAGAGTATTGTTATCTTACTGGTATGGGGTTCCGCGTCGGCTGGTACTCGGAAGGTATTCAACATTATTCCAAATGGTTTGAAGACGGTAGATGGTACACCGCTAACGACAACGGCTACGACCCATACGCCACGATTGTCAATCCTGCTTTCGTTTACAAATTTCCCGAATATAAATACTCCGCTTACGATTTATACAAGGGCGTGGACGTTTTGCAATATTTACGACTTTATGAGCAATATCCGCAGGTGGAATATCTCGTGAAATTAGGCTTTTCCGATTACGTACACAGCAAACAAATCTTACGCGAATGCGCTAAAAATAAAGCGTTCTGCAAATGGCTGATACAAAACCGAGAAGACATTTCCGCGCATAAATATTACGTTTCCACTATCCTTTCCGCTTATAAAACCAAGCAAGCCTGCGAAGTTGTACAAAAACTCGAAAGCGTGAAAAAGGAATTAAGTGCAAACAAAGATTTGAAGCCTATGCGAGAATTTTTTAAGGGTAGCCTTGAAAAATTCTCTTCTTATATTGTAGAGCAAAAAACCACTTTGCGTACTTATAAAGATTATTTCAAAGCCTGCCAAGAACTGGGTTTAGATATGACTTTACAGAAAAATGCTTATCCGCACGATTTTAAACATTGGCATAACGTACGCGTTGATGAATATGCCTCCAAGAAAGCAAAGCTTGATGCAAAGAAGCGAAAAGCTTTTTATAAACAATTCGCTATCGTTGCTAAAAAATACAACTCTTTACAAATGGATGGCAATAGCGGTTTTGTATGCTTAATCGCAAAATCCCCCGCCGAGCTTATCAAAGAGGGTGGTTATCTTCATCATTGCGTCGGCGGTATGGGCTACGACCAAAAATTCGTCCGCGAAGAAACGCTTATCTTCTTTATCCGCGTAGATACCGACGTGAAAACACCATTCGTGACTGTCGAATACTCACCAGCTAAAAAAGCCGTTCTGCAATGTCAAACAACCTATCACGCGCGCCCAGAAGAAAACGTTTGGAGCTTCGTCCACGACAAATGGCTGCCCTATGCCAATAAACAATTAAAGAAAATCGCGGCTTAACCGCAAATAATAAATTTTAAGGAGCTAATCTTATGAAAAACTATTTTAGAATTACAACCTATTCCCCCGAAGAAAACGTTTCCGCTATCGTGGACTGTTATGGAAAATTCGAGCAAGTATGGCAATTCAGCGCATACCTTGTGAAGAAAAAATTTAAAATCCGCGCCGTTTCCAAAGAACAGGCTTTTGAATACGGCAATATCCCGAAAGCAAAGCCCGATGACGAACGGCTTATTCTGCGAGCTTGTCAAACGGGTGAACCGATTATCGACGGCAATCGTATCGAGGTAAACGGTAGATATTATTTTACAAAATAATAACTATTATCTCCGATTTTTCCTTTTGGTTTGTGGCTATTGTAGCACAGTAAACGCCAAAAGTAAACTACTTCGGAAAAACTTTTTAATTTTGCACAAATATTTTCTTTCAAAAAACTTTTTCCTTGCGGACGTTTACTTTCGGTAAGATTATAATTTAAAATTCTTTGCCTTCGTTTCCTATGCTACTTTGCCCCTGCCCAAAAGGCAAAAAACAAAATCGGAGGTAAACTCAAATGCTTCAAAACAATCCTTATAACGTATTATCGGAAACTATCTCTTTCGAGAACGTTCAACAAATGGGTGAACTTATTACCCTGAAAACCTTACGCGGTCGTTACGCTTACGCTCGTCAAGCTTTGGAATGGCTCTATGTCGGGTTTGTCAAAGACTTAAATCGTAATAATGATTCCCATCACGTATTTTCAGATGCGTATGACCTTGCGCAAACTGCTATTTGCTTCTTATGCGAATTTATCGGCAAGAGCTTGAACGACGTCTATATGATTAAAAACGGACAAGAAATTACGATTAAACGCGCCGTTTATACCTTAGTAGGACGTCACATTGATAGAATGCGCAGGCATAATAAACGCGCTTGCGATATTGTTTATTTCGCAGAATCTTTATCCGTAGAAATCGACCATTACGAAGAAAAAGATTACACCGAAGTGGATAATAAAATTGAATTGCTTAATCTTAAACCTCGCGACCGCGTTGTTTTAGATTGCTATATGGCAGGTATGACTTGCTGTGAAATCGCTGATTTTCTTGACATTGACCGTGTTACCGTTTGGCGTAGAAGACAAAGAGCGCAGGTCAAATATAAATCGCTTTTTAATTAAATAGCAAATATTAAAAACTTTTATAAATCG
>JAZNDR010000097.1:0-32883 GCA_045588185.1 Candidatus Scatosoma sp.
GCAAGGAATATATTATGCAGGACGGCGACGTCGTGGAATACTATTTCAACGTTTCCAAAAGCAATAAATAATTGTATATCGTGAAAACGCGGGAGCTTAACACTCCCGCGTTTCTTTTATAATTTCCCCTCTTGCGTTAAATAGTCCTCGACGATTTGCGCCGCCAACGCGACGATTTCCGCGCACGAGCTTTTTTTATACGCCTCGCCGTTTTCATCCGCTTTCATGCCCGCGAGCAATTCCGCACAAATTAGACTGCCGTTTTCCTGCTTGAATTTTGCGCACAGCTCTTGCGTGATTGCATAGGTCTGCTTTTTATTTTCGGGGGAGTTTTCGCTTTTTGCACAAACCGTACCGATAACCGCAGCCATACCGCTGACTGCTCCGCAGGTCAAACGGAGCCTGCCCATTCCCCCGCCGAACGGGAGCATAATTTTGGAAATAATTTCTCCGCTTACTCCCATAATATCGGCAAACGCCAGCGCAACCGCTTGCGAACAGGCATAACCTTGAAGAAAATACTCTTTTGCCTTTTCTGCTCTTGACATTTTTTTTATCTCCTGTTATAATGTTGTTATATTATGGAAAAAATATTTTATGCGGAACGTTCCGCTTATCCAACGAGTGAACACGCAATTAAGCGGGTGCTTGCAGAATATTTCACTTTGCCGAACGCCACGATTATTCGCAACGAAAACGGGAAGCCGTATCTTGAAAACGGGAAATCACTTTTCTTCTCTATTACGCATACGGCGGAGCGATTGTTTATCGCCGTTTCGGACGAGAACGTGGGGATAGACGCGGAATATCTTTCGCGGTCGGTGGATTTTTTACCCATCGTCAAAAAGTTTTCGTCAGCGGAGCGGGAAGAAATACACTCGGAATCGGATTTCCTCTATCACTGGACGGCAAAGGAATGTGCCGTGAAATGGTTGGGCGGTTCGATTGCCCACGATTTATTGAAACTCCGCTTTATCAAAGGGAAATTATCGTACGGGGAAATTGAATTGCCCGCAAAGCTCGTGTTTTTGCAACGGGACGGCATATTGCTTGCCGTATGCGGGGAACGGGATTTTTCAAACGCCGAGTTTATCGGTATCTAACGGTTATATTATAACACAAATTATATAAAAACGCAAGAAAAAATAGGAGAGAATAGAATATGGTTGGCGTAGTGATTGCAATGCAAAGTGAAGCGGATATATTGCTTGACGAAATGAAAATCAGCCGTTCTTTAACGGTCAGCGGAAAAAATATACACGTGGGAAAGGCGTTCGGAAAAGAAATCGCCGTCTGCGTCTGCGGGGTGGGCAAGGTAAACGCCGCACTCGGCGCGCAACTGCTCGTGAGTAAATTCGACGCGAAAAAGCTGTTGAATTTCGGGGTAGCTGGCGGTTTAAACGAGGAAACGGAGCTTTGCGCGGTATACCAAATCGGCGAAGCGGTACAGTTTGATTTTGACCTTGTGCAATTAAACGGAACGAAGATAGGCACTTTGAACGAATACGAAGAAAATTATCTTGCGTTAAACCGTTTGAAAGCCCCCTTCCCTGTTAAAAATTTGGGTACGGCGGACAGATTTAACGATTCCGCGGACGATTTCGAGCTGTTGACGAAAGAATTAAAAGCAGATATACGCGATATGGAAGGCGCAGCGATCGTGCAGGCGGCATACGCCGCCGAGTTGCCCGTGTATTCAGTGAAAGCGATTTCCGACGTGGCAGGAAGCGGAAGCACGACCGAGCAATTCCTTATCAATAAAGACAAGGCGTTAAAAAATTTGAAAGCGGCTTTGCCTGCAATTTTCGAGGAACTTTAACGCTTTTTACCAAGGAGAAAATATGGTCGATTTAGGAGAATGGAACGCACGGCTTGCGCCGTTGTTTGCCGACGAAAGATATTTAAAAATTCGGAAATTTTTAATTGAAGAATACCGCAATTACGTGGTCTATCCTGATATGTACGACTTATACAACTGTTTCCGATACACACCGTTTTCTAATCTTAAAGCGGTTATTTTGGGACAAGACCCCTACCATAACGTAGGACAAGCGCACGGACTTTGTTTTTCCGTGCAAGACGGAATCCCCAAGCCTCCGTCGCTTGAAAATATTTTCAAAGAATTAAAGGCAGATATCGGCTGTGCTTTACCGAAATCGGGCAATCTTACAAAGTGGGCAAAAGAAGGCGTGTTGCTTTTGAACACTTCCTTGTCCGTGCGGGAGCATCAAGCAAATTCCCATTCGAAATGCGGTTGGGCGTGGTTTACGGACAGCGTAATAAAACTGATTTCCGACCAAAAGGAAAACGTAGTCTTTATTCTTTGGGGCGGAAACGCGCGTAGTAAAAAGCCGCTAATTGATACTTCCAAGCATTTGATTTTGGAATGTGCGCACCCCTCGCCGTTATCGGCGTACAACGGATTTTTCGGTTGTAAACACTTTTCGAAAACCAACGAGTACTTGATAAATCACGGTATCCCGCCTATTGATTGGGATTTAACGAAATAAATTTAAAAAGGTATGCCGACAAAGCATACCTTTTCGTTTGGTGTTAAAGCAATTTAGCGAGGATTTTTTTGAGGGCGTATTTGCAGTGCTCGTAGGTCAAACCGCCTTGGAAATACGCTGTATACGGTTCTTTTACGGGTGCGTCGGCGGAAAGTTCGATAGACGAGCCTTCCACGAAACACCCTGCCGCCATAATGACTTTACTATCGTACCCGGGCATATCCCACGGTTCTAAGGTTACGAAGCTATCGACGGGCGAAGCCTCTTGCACCGATTGAATAAACGCGCAAAGCTGCTCAGCCGTATCGAAACGGATCGCGCGGGTGATGTCCGCAGGCGTTTTATCCAGCTTCGGGAAATTTTCATATCCGAGCTTTTCCATACATTTCCCGATAAGCAAGCTCCCTTTTATCGCTTGGTTTACCGTGTGCGGTGCCATAAACAGTCCTTGGTAAAATAGACGATAGCCGTACGCATACGAGCCCACCTCGTTTCCGATTGAAGGCGCGGTAAGCCGTCTGCCAATTTTGTCTATATATTCCTCGTTCCCGACAATGTATCCCCCCGTCGGCGCAAGTCCGCCCCCGGGATTTTTTATCAATGAACCGACCGCAATATCCGCACCGACGTCGCACGGCTCTTGTTTTTCCACAAACTCGCCGTAGCAGTTGTCGGTAAAAATACAGCCCGTGAACCCGAGCGAGCGCACAAACGAACAAATATCGCCGATTTCCGCAACCGTGAACGCGTCGCGAAGCTCGTACCCGCGCGAGCGTTGTATATATATCATTTTGAGGTCTTTGCCTAAACGCGCAATTTCTAACTTGATTTTTTCTTTATCGAATTTACCCTCGCTTGTCAGTTCTACGCAATCGAAAGAGATCCCGTAATCTTTCAGCGAGCCGTTTCCCTCGCCGTAGATAACCCCACGAATGGTATCGTACGGCATTCCTGAAACACAAAGCACCTTGTCGCCTGTACGGAGTACACCGAACAGTGCCACTGTCAATGCGTGCGTTCCGCTGAGCATAGCCGGCGAAACGATACCCGTTTGCGCCCCGAGTGATTTTGCGAACACCTCGCCGAGGGTAAACCTGCCGTCGTCGCCGTAGCCGTACCCCGTCGTGCCGTTAAAATGCCGTATCGCAATTTGGTGTTCGTTAAACGCTTTTAATACCTTTTCTTGGTTAAACTCGCTGATTTCGTCCGCTTTTTTAAAGTTTTCTGCAAGCTCCGCTTCGCTTGCCACGATCAATTCTTCTGCCGTCATATCCTCTTTCCTTTGTTTTGGTGCTATGTTAGGCATAATACCTATGTCTGACATAATACGGTGTATTTATAAAAGTTCTAATACCCTTTCCACTGTTGCTTCCTTGGGGGAAAGGCGTATATGGTTTTGCATACGCTTAAAGAAGGTTATTTGCCGTTTGGCGTAGTTGCGGGTATTCTTTTTGACCAATTCCTTGATTTCCTCTATCGGTCTATCTGAAATAAGTCCCTCGGCAACCTCTTTATAGCCGATACCCTGCATACACTGTGCGTTTTCTTCTACACCGCTTTGCATTAAAGAACGCACTTCTTCCAACAAGCCCTGCGAAAACATTTGCTCTACTCTAATATCAATTCGCTCGTAAAGTTCCTCTCGCGGATATTCAATGGAAACCGCCGTAAAATCGTATCTTGGGATAAGCTCGTCGTGTTGTTGGGATTTCGGTTTTCCCGTAACTTCGTATATTTCCAAGGCGCGAATAACTCGTTTTGTATCGTTTTCGTGTAATTTTTCCGCGCTTTCGGGATCTTTTTCCCGCAACAGGGCGTGTAAATACGGTTTACCTTTTTCTAAAAGGATATCCTCGTATTTTTTGCGCACAGCCTCGTCCGCGCCCGCGTTGCCGAATTGGCTTTTATACAGCAGTGCGTTGATATAAAAGCCTGTTCCCCCGCATATAACGGGCGTTTTTCCTTCGGCAAGCAATCTATCAAGTATAGGCAAGGCTTTTTTTTCGTAATCGCTGACGGAAAAGCTTTCAAAAGGCGAAACGACGTCTATCATATGATGCGGTATGCCAAACCGTTCCTCAGCCGTCGGCTTTGCCGTGCCGATATTCAAGCCTTGATATACAAGCAAGGAATCGGCGGAAATGATTTCCGTGTTTAATTTTTTCGCGCAAGCGACGGATAACGAGGTTTTTCCCGATGCCGTTGCGCCGCATATTACCAACACTTTGGGCATTAAACGATCCTCTTGAACATTTTTTCCAGTTCCGTACGCGTCATTTTTACAACGACGGGTCTGCCGTGCGGGCATTTCAAGCCCATATCGCCGTCCATTTGTTTGAGTAATTCCTCGATTTCCTCCCTCGTTAAGTCCATTCCGCCCTTGACCGCCGCCTTACAAGCTGCGGAAGCAAGTTTGTCTTTTAATACTTCTTCCAGCCGAATACCGCGGTAACCGTCGATATCGAATAAAATTTGATTGAAAAACGCGCCGAGGTCTATCTTGGGTAAATCGACGGGAATGGAAGATACGGCAAAAACGTTTTCGTAGGTTTCGGAAATATCGAAGCCCATTTCGTTGATTTCTTTCATTTTTTCACGCAAAAACGCGCCTTCCATAGGATTTACCTGCAATTCAAAGGGCAAAAGCATGGGTTGACGGGGAACGTTTCTATCTCGCATACGCGCCTTTAAACGGTCGAATATCAGCCGTTCGTGCGCGGCGTGCTGGTCTATAATATATACGTCAGCATTACATTCGTATAATAGATAGGTATTAAAGAGTTTTCCCGCGTAAACGCAAGAGGAAACGTCGATTTTATCCTGTTTCGTTTTCGCGTCTAGTTCTTCTAAAAAGCGTTTATTTTGTGCGAAATAGTCCACGGCTTCTTCCGCGCCGTTCGCCTCTTCGTAAGCGGGATCGTTGAATTTTAAAATTTCAGATTTTACACGAAGCCCCGGATAAAGCTTTAACAGCTTTTCGGGGTTAGGTTTTCTGTGTGGGCGAGGATTTGTCGGGTCAATTTCAATCAACTCGATATCGTTATAATCTTTAAACTCCGAAGCGGGCGTAAAGCCTTTTTTCGGTGCGTCTGCTTTCGTTTGATTTTTTAGTGCCGTGAATGCGGAAGTGCTTGCTTCCATTTCCTTTTTCGCGTCTTCGTAGGTAAAGGTATCGAAGCCGTACGCCTTTTTTATATCCGAAGTCTTTTTGGTGTCGAATACGGCAGGTTTTAATTCTTGTTCGCGCTCGCTTTCGTGTACGCCCTCAACGGTATCAAACCATTCCGATTTCGCTAAAATACTTTCCGAAAGCGTTGTCGTTTCCTGTGTTTTCGGCGCTTCGTTTACCGCAGGAAGTTCGTCAAAAGTAAACGCTTCCGCTTTCGTTTCTATTGCGGGCGTTTCTTCTTCCGTTTTTTCTTGCACGACGTAATCAAGTGCCGCCGATTTACCGTCCAATACAGCGGAAATAACCGAATAAATACAGCCGTAAATAGTGTTATTTTCGGCAAAACGGACGTCTGCCTTGTTGGGGTGTACGTTTACGTCCACGACCTGCGGGGGGACGGTAATATGCAATACGTAAAAGGGATATTGCCGTTTCATTAAGTAGCTTGCGTACGCACCCGCAATCGCGGCGGAAATCGTCGCGTTGGAAACGTATCTACCGTTGAGAAATGCGTTTTGATAGCTCTTATTCGGCTTGGAAAAATTCTGGTTGCCGATATACCCACGAATGAGTACTCCGTGCTTTTCTGCGTTGATTTCAATACATTGAGCGCGAACCGCCGCGCCGTACACGCAAACGAGGGCTTCTTCGTCCCCACCGCCGAACGATTGCAATATCTTTTTACCGTTGGCGTAATAAGTAAACGCGATATCCGAACGGTTAAGGATAAATCTGGAAACGAAAGTGGTTATATCCGCTTCCTCGCCCTTATCCGTTTTCAAAAAGCCTAAGCGAACAGGCGCGTTATAAAAGAGCATTTCTACGCAAACTTCCGTACCCTGACCGCCCGAAGCTTCTGTAACCGAGCCTATCTCTCCGCCGTTACAGGAAAGCTGATAGCATTTCTCGCCCGCTACTTTGGAAGTAATGGTCATTTTGGATACAGCGGCAATCGAAGCAACCGCTTCACCACGGAAGCCGAGCGTTCGGATTGTTTCCAAATCTTCCGCTTTGGAAATTTTACTGGTTGCGTGCGCCAAATACGCCGAATACAAGTCGTCGCGTTCAATACCGCAGCCGTTATCCACGACTCGCACGAGCTGTTTCCCGCCCTGTTCTATATAAATTTCTATTTCCGTTGCACCTGCGTCTATGGAGTTCTCCACGAGCTCTTTTACAATGGAATACGGACGGTCGATGACTTCGCCCGCCGCTATACGGTTATAGACCTTTGCAGGTAATACGTTGATTTTTGCCATATCAGTTCTCCGCGTCTAATTTATCTTTCAAATCGCCCAACAGCAAAAGTGCTTGCAAGGGCGAAAGTGTGTTGACGTCCGTTTCGTATAATATCTTTTCCACTTCGGAAAGCGGTCTTTGTTCTGTTTCTTCCGCTTCTTCCTCTATCTCAATCTGCTTTTTCCCGCCGAGCAAATCGTTCTTTTCAAGCGCTTTTAAAATGGCTTTGGCGCGCGTCGTAACTTCCTTAGGTACGCCCGCAAGCGCGGCAACTTCGATACCGAAGCTTCTATGCGCTCCGCCCCTTGCTATCTTTCTTAAAAAGACGATTGAACCGTTAAACTCCTTGACGGTTACTTTATAATTCTTTACGCCTTCCATTGTATTTTCAAGCTCGGTCAGCTCGTGATAATGGGTGGAAAACAACGTTTTTGCCCTGATTTGCGAAGCCAAAAATTCAATAACCGACCACGCAATAGAAAGTCCGTCGTAGGTACTCGTTCCCCTGCCAACCTCGTCCAAAATCAATAAGCTGTCTTTTGTCGAGCGGAGCAAGATGGACGCAACCTCGGTCATTTCCACCATAAAGGTACTTTGGTCGAAAATGAGATTATCGCTTGCGCCAACGCGAGTGAAGATTCTATCGGTTATAGGTATTTCCGCACTGCGGGCGGGCACGAACGAGCCGATATGCGCCAACAGGGTAATTAAGGCGACCTGCCGCATATAGGTACTTTTACCCGCCATATTCGGACCGGTAATGACGGCACAACGGTTTTCTTCGTTATCGAGCAAGGTATCGTTGGGTACGAAGCGTTCTTTGGAAATCGCCTCTACCACAGGGTGTCTGCCGTCGGAAATTTGCAATCGTGCGCCGCTTTCCAGCATTTTCGGACGGGTATAACGGCGTTCTTTGGCAACCGTGGAAAGCGAAACCAAGCAATCAAGGAGAGCCAAAGCGTTCGCGATTTTTTGTAAATCGTCTATCGCGTCCGTTAAAACGGAAAGTAATTTTTCATAGAGTGCCGCTTCCAGCTTCAACGCCTTTTCCCCGCTCGTAAGTACCTTTTCTTCCAAGACTTTTAATTCCTCGGTAATATACCGCTCGCCTGTCGTTAAGGTTTGCTTGCGGATATATTCGGGAGGTGCTTGGTCTTTAAAGGAATTACTAATCTCAATATAATAACCGAACACGCGGTTATAGCCTGTTTTTAAGGTCTTAATACCCGTGCGTTCCCGTTCTTTTATTTCTATCTCTTCAATGAGTCCTTTTGCATTCGAGTTATAATGGCGAAGTTCGTCGAGTTCCGCATTGAAGCCCGCGCGGATATATCCGCCGTCTTTCATAACCGAGCTTGCCTCGGGGTCTATTGCCGCATCCAAAAGGTCGGCAAGCGATTTCATATTGATAAGCCCGTCGTTGATGTCCTTTAATATCTGGGACGAAAAGCCCGACAGCTGGAATTTGATGGTCGGGAGCGAATTCAATGCGCCTGCCAAGGCAAGGCAGTTTTTCGGGTGGAAATTGCCGTTAGAAATTTTACCCGCGAGCCGTTCCACGTCGCCGATGTTGGAAAGCGTTTCCGCAATTCCTACGCGCGGAAGGGACGCGCTGACGAGTTCTTCTACGCCGTCAAGGCGATAATTGATTTCCTCAATATCCTTTAACGGGGACAATACCATACGGTTTAAAAGGCGTGCGCCCATACCTGTTTTGGTTTTATCGAGCACCCATAAAAGCGAGCCGTACTTTTTGTTTTCCGCGTTGTTTTTGACAAGCTCTAAATTGCGGACGGCTATCGGGTCGAGTTCCATATAGCGGTTACGGTTGATGAGCTTAATCGAGTTGATATTGACAAGCGCGTGTTTTTGCGTTTCGCGCAAGTATTCGATAAGCGCGCCCGCGGCGGCAATAACGTTGTCTTTTGCCGCGATGCCGTACGCGGTTAAGGAAACCGCGTTGAATTGATCGAGCAAATTCTTTTCCGCGTGCTTAACGTTGAATGCCCAAGGCACGTAGCAGGAAAAGGGCGGGAGCTGACCGTGGCGCACTTCTTTTACCTCTCGGCTCGCCAAAAGCATTTCTTCGTTGCAAATGATTTCCGCAACGGAAAGCTTTATAAGCTGTCCCACTGCGTCCTCTACCGTAAGTCCGTCGGTGAATTCTTCGGCGAGAAATTCGCCCGTCGTGATATCCGTCCACGCCAAAGCGACTTCGTTGCCTGCCTTAAACGCACAGGCGATATAGTTGTTTTTCGATTGATCGAGATAATCCTCTTCAATGACCGTGCCCGCCGATACAATACGCACGACGTCGCGTTCTACAAGTCCTTTGCCCGATTGTTTGGGGTCGGATATCTGTTCGCATATCGCTACCTTTTCCCCAAGCGAAACGAGCTTTGCAATATACCCTTCCGCCGCATGGAAAGGGATTCCGCACATCGGCGCGCGTTCTTTTTCGCCGCAGTCCTTGCCCGTGAGCGTAAGATCAAGCAGGCGCGATACCTTGACCGCGTCGTCGTCGAACATCTCGTAAAAATCCCCCAGTCGATAAAACAGCACGCAATCGTCGTACTTTTCTTTCATCGCGCGGTAATGCAGCATCATTTGTGAAGTTGCCATAACAATTCAACCTACCTTGTAATTTCCCTTAATTTCCGTCGATTTCGCCAAACAGCGATATTCCGTTTGCCCGCGTTACGCGCAACATAACAAATTCACCCACACGGTTTTTATCGCTTTTGAAATACCCCATTCTACCCAACTCGTCGCGGCCTAAATACAAACCCTTTTTTTCGTCGTAATCCTCGCAAAGTATCTCTACCGTTTTACCGAGGTACTTCTCCGATTTCTTTCTCGTCAGCGTATTAACGAGCTCGACAAGGCGCATAATCCTGTCCTTTTGTACCGCTTCAGGGATTTGGTTTTCCATTTGCGCGGCTTTCGTGCCCTGACGGGGCGAATATACAAATGTGAACGCGGACGCAAAATCCACTTGCTTCACGAGTTCTTCCGTTTGTTTATAATCCTCTTCCGTTTCCCCGGGGAATCCGACGATAATGTCCGTCGTAACTTCCGCTTCGGGCAAACGGGTTTTCAGCATTTCGATTTCCGCAAGATATTTTTCGCGGGTATACCGCCTATTCATCGCTTGCAAGACTGCGTTTGAACCCGATTGCACGGGCAAATGCACAAGCCTGCATATCTTGCGGTGCTTTTCCATAACCGTAACGACTTCTTCGTTAAAATCTTTGGGATGGCTCGTCATAAAGCGTAACCGAAATTTACCCTCAATACTTGCGACTTTATCAAGAAGCTGGGCAAAATTCATACCCGTCCAGCCGTCCGCGCCGTAGGAATTGACGTTTTGACCGAGCAAAGTGATTTCTTTATACCCTTCCGCAACAAGTTTTTGAACTTCCGCTACGATATGCTCGGGTTTTCTCGACCGTTCGCGGCCGCGAACGTAGGGTACGATACAATAGGAGCAAAAATTATTGCAGCCGTAGGTAATATTTACCCATGCGTTGGGGTAGCTCGTGCGGTAAGGTTCGATATCCTCGACGATATCGCCTGCCGTATCGCGGATTTGTATCACGCGCTTTTTCTCGGCAAGCTTGCGTTTTACAAGCGTTTCTAACTCTTCAAGATTGAGTGTACCGAACATAATATCAATAAAGGGAAATTTCTTTTTTAAGACTTCCGTCTTTCCCTTTTCTTGGGTCATACACCCCCCGACGGCAATAATAATTTGGGGTTTTTGTTTCTTTAATTTTTTCAGTGCGCCGATATTGCCAAAAGCGTGGTTTTCTGCGTTTTCCCGAATACAACAGGTATTGAAAACGATGATATCCGCGTTTTCAAGCGTATCCGTTTCCTCATAGTCCATACGCCGTAAAATGCCCGCGATCTTTTCCGATTCGTGGACGTTCATTTGACAGCCGTACGTGACGATATGATAATTTTTCGACATAGTTTACTCTTTTACTTATAGTTATTTTCTCTATTATACTCTTTTTTTTTGTTTTTATCAAGTCTTTGAGGGGTTTTGTGTCGTTTTTTCGTTGCGTTTTCCACCGCTTTTTTCGTGATAAAAAACGCAAAACGGCAAATACTGTTTGTAATGAAAGTCATTCGTAAATTATTATGCCTATTTTTATTGGGAATTTGTTTACTTGCTCTTGCTTTTACAGGGTATTATTTTATCGTAACGAACGGCGTTTCGCTCTCGGACGAAAAACTGACTTTATCGGAAAACAGCGTTGTTTTATATGATAGCGAAAACGCACGCGTAGGCGCACTTTCCGCTGATTTTTCCGCGCCCATCGTATCTGGCGAGATAATTCCCAAAAAAGTCAAGCTTGCCTTTATCAGTACCGAAGACAAACGGTTTTATAGTCATTCGGGATTTGATTTTCGCCGAATCGTAAAAGCGTTTATATCCAACGCCAAGGCACATTCGTTTAAACAAGGCGCTTCCACAATTTCGCAACAGCTCATCAAAAACACTCATTTAAGCCAAGAAAAGACATTGGAAAGAAAACTTCGGGAATGGAAACTGACCTCACAGCTTGAACGGCGGTATTCCAAGGACGAGATTTTGGAAAAGTATCTCAATATTATTTATTTCGGACACAACTGCTTTGGACTGCGTTCCGCAGCGGAATTTTATTTTGGAAAATCACCCGAACAGCTTACGCTCTCCGACGGAGCGGTACTTGCAGGGCTCGTGCGTTCACCGAATAATTATTCGCCGTTTAAGAATACGGAAAACTGCTTAAAGCGCAAGAAAAGTGTGTTAAACGGAATGTTAAAAAATGGATATATCACGCAAGCGGAAATAGACGAAGCCCTTTCCGTACCGTTACCCACCGATCCGTTTATTCACAAAAATAACGACGGATATATGCGTTTCGTATTCGACGAGCTCGGCGCGCTTTCGGAAGCACATGGCTTTACCTTGGGAGGAAAGATAGAAATTTTTACCTATCTCGACCAACCGTTACAGCGCGCCTTGGAAAA
Organism: Candidatus Scatosoma sp.; assembly: GCA_045588185.1. Classification (GTDB taxonomy): domain Bacteria; phylum Bacillota; class Clostridia; order Christensenellales; family Borkfalkiaceae; genus Scatosoma. Next base: position 11,941 of record JAZNDR010000097.1, read on the forward strand.
TATCGCGTCCGAGTATTCGTTAAGCGATAAAACGCTGACGGTGCTCGATTCAAAAACGCACGCTTTCAAAGCAAGCGTATCCAGCGTAGGCGGGATTCGCAGGCTGCCTGGTTCGCTGTTAAAGCCTTTACTTGTTTATGCCCCTGCGATGGAAGAAGGATTACTCTCCCCTGCCACGCCTATCTTGGACGAAAAAATAAATTACGCGGGATACGCTCCTAATAATTTCGACGGAAAATTTCACGGATATATCAGTGCGCGGGAATGTATCGCAAAAAGCTTGAATGTCCCCGCTGTAAAGGTGCTTGAAAGTTTGGGCGTAGAACGGAGCGCAGAATATTTGCAGAAAATGGGTTTGCCCGTGGAAAAGGACGATTTTTCGCTTGCCTTGGCACTTGGCGGAATGAAAAACGGCTATACGCTAAACGACCTGATTTCCGCTTATTCCGTCTTTCCATGCGGGGGGAATTATACAAACGGAGCGTATATATCCTGTGTGAAAGTGAATGGTCAAGAGGTATATCGGAGAAAAATAGAAGCCTCGCGTGTTTTCAGCGAAGAAACGGCGTATTTAACGACGGATATGCTAAAAACTGCCGTGAAAGACGGTACGGCGAAAAAGCTGCGCGCTCTCCCGTTTGAGATTGCGGCGAAAACGGGTACGGTCGGCACGGAAAAAGGCAACACGGACGCTTACGCCGTTTCGTACACTACAAACGATATCGTCGGCGTATGGCTGGGAAATAAAGACAATTCCTTTATCGAATGTACGGGAGGCGGTACACCGTGCAATCTATTGTTGGAAATAAACGAATGGTTACAAAAGTATCACGGCAAAATTGAAAATTTCACGATCCCCAAAGGCGTAAAACGGGTAGCATTGGATAAAACTTCGTACTATGACACGCATACTTTACTGCTTGCCGACGACCTCGCCCCGACGGAATACAAGTTTACGGAACTTTTTGACGACAAGTTAATTCCTACGCAAAAAAGCACTATTTTTAGTAATCCAAGTATTATTACCCCCGTTTTAAGCTATAAAAACGGAAAAATTGCCATTGCTTTTGCCGAAGAGCGCAGTCCTTTATACGAATATAAAATTGACCGATATGATTATGCGACACATAATACCGTATACCAAGGCGGATATATTCGCGAATTTATCGACGAGGAATTACAGGAAAACAAGCGATATATTTATACCGTTACGCCTATATATAAAGGTCGAGCGGGAAAAGAGATAATTCTTCCCACCGTAAGCACGAAGGACGGAATTTTACCGCCGTCTGCGGAAGATAGAGAGATTTTAGAGAGAAACTGGTGGGAGTATTGAAAAACGCCGTGCCCAATAAGGGCACGGCGTTTTTATCGTTTCCGTTTCTTAAATCGTAATTTTTTCAATGGAAGCGAACGCTTCGGCGATTAGTCCTTCCACGTCTAACTTAGCTTCCTCTCGTAAAATCGTATCGAGTTGCGGACGGATTGCAGGGAAATCAGGTAAGAATACCGTACAGCAATCTTCAAAAGGTAATATCGAAGTTTCATACGCACCCATTTTTACCGAGCGGTCGATAATTTCGTTTTTATCGAATCCAACGAGCGGACGGAGTACGGGAAGCTTTTCCACAACGGAATTTGAGGAAGTCATACCCTCTATCGTTTGGCTGGCTACCTGTCCCAAGCTTTCGCCTGTAATCAAGCATTGCGCGCTGATTTGGAGCGCGTGGCGTTCAGCAATTCGATACATAAAACGGCGCAAAAGCGTAATCATAAGCTCTGGCTTGCATTTTTCGTGTATCGCCTCTTGGATATGCGTAACACTGACCGTATACAGGTGCGTTCCACAAGTGTACTCGGAAAGAATCGTCGCCAGCTCCACCACCTTTTCCTTGGCTTGCATATTCGTATACGGATAGCTATGGAAATGCAAACAATCGACTTTCATACCGCGCTTCGCCATCATATGTCCCGCCACGGGACTGTCGATACCACCCGAAAGCAATAAAAGCCCGCGCCCCGCCGTACCGACGGGCATACCGTTTGCCGCTTCAATGAAATTGCCGAATACGAGGGCTTTGCCCAGTTCGCGGATATCTACGCGGACGGTAAAGGACGGGTTATGCACGTCCACTTTCAGTTTATGGTTATACGATAAAATTCTACCGCCGAGCTCCTTGCTGATTTCTACCGAAGTAAGCGGGTATTTCTTATCTCCGCGGTGGGATTCAACCTTAAAAGTACCCGTATCTTTCATAACGAGTTTTGCCGCTTCGAAAATGGAATCCATATCCGAATCCGTTTCATATGCAAGGCTGATTGTATGCGCACCGAAGACTTTTTTCAATTTTTCGATAATTTCTTCCGTTTCGTAGTCATTGAAATTTTGTACGAGGTAACGCCCGCTTTGCTTGACAAGTTCGCAATCGTATTGCTTGATCGCACGACGAAGATTTGTTTCGAACGTGCGTTCGAAATATCCCCTGTTTTTACCTTTCAGCCAAATTTCCGAATAACGGATAATGATAACCTGTTTCATTTGTTCACCTTATTTCATACGGCGTTTTAAATCACGCCCGATTTCGTTAAGTATACGGATAGCCGTATCGACCTCTTCCGCTGTCGTTTCGTTTGAAAAACTGATACGAAGCACGCCGTCCGCCGTTTTTTCGTCGTAACCGCAAGCCAGCACTACCTTACTGTACCGTGTTTTTGCGTTCGAGGAGCACGCCGAGCCCGTACCGATAATTAACCCTTTATCGTTTGCCATATGGAGCAGTATTTCGCCCCGCAAGCCTACGGCGGAAATGCTCAAAATATACGGACAAGTATTCGTGTCGGAAAGTCGCGTATACACCTCTTTATCTAAACCCGTCCAAAGCGTTTCTCGGTATTCCCGCAAGCGTTCGTAATCCTCTTTTAAAGTTGCAAATTTTCGCTCTGCGGCATATTCGAATTGCTTGATACCGAAGACGTTTTCCGTTCCGCTGCGCCTGCCCGTTTCCTGACCGCCACCGTGAATATACGGCGGAAGCACTAGCGATTTCCGCTTGATAAGCGCGCCAACTCCTTTTAATCCGCCTATCTTATGTGCGCTGACGGAATATAAATCCACCTCTTTTGCCAAACGGAACGGAATTTTTCCGTACGCCTGCACGCCGTCCGAATGGAAAATTGTGCGGGGATTCTTGGCTTTTACAAGCTTTGCAATCGCGTTGATATCGTTGATTGAACCGAGTTCGTTATTTACGTGCATAACGGATACAAGACTCGTTTTCTCGTCTACGAGTTCTAACAGCTTTTCTGCGTTTACACTGCCGTCTTTGTTCAACGGCGCAACGCGCATTTCCGCAATCCCGCGGTTTTTCAATTCGGTGAAGCTTGCCGTTACGGCGGAATGTTCGCCTGCCGTCGTTACCGCGTTGCCGCGTTTTGCAAAAGAAAAAATCGCTTGATTATCCGATTCCGTACCGCAAGAGGTAAATATAAGCTCGAACGCCGTTTCGTCGGCTACCTTGGAAAGCAAAACGGAGCGTGCCTTTTTCAGCTCGCTCTGTAATGCGTACCCTTCCGTGTATAACGCGGACGGATTATAATATTTTTCCGTTGCAAAAATACTCGCTTTTTCAAACGCTTCTTTGCACGGCTTCGTCGTTGCGGCGTTATCCAAATAAATCATCTTTGTTTTCTTTCCTGCATTACGTAGTCGCTTTCCAGTGTACTGCGTTTTACGAATTTCAAAATGTGCATAAGCAATTCTTCACGGCATTCCAAAACGAACAGCTTTTTGCCGTTATAGTTTGCTAAAATATACATAAAGAATTTCCCGTCCGTTGCCTCGTCGTTCGAGGTACAGAACACCGTTTTAATCGTCGGATCTTGCCTAAACCGTTCGTATGAGGTATTATCGGCGTCGCCGATTTGAATGAAATCATCTCCCTCAAAGCGGGCAACGAGCCGTCTTTTATTGACGTTTATTACTTTGGAAATACGCAATTCGCCCGAAACGAAGCAATAATCGTAGCTTACGTTGTACCGCTGTTTCCATTTTTTGAAGAGAAACCACGCAAGGAACAGCCATGCACAGAAAAAGCCCCAAAGAATCCACGTCGCATCAAGCGGAATAAAGGATATCCCAAAAATAATAGCGATAATCCCCAAAGTCAAAAATACTGCGGATATAATAGATAAGATTTTATATTTTCTACTCTCTTTTATGGAATCCCTCGCAATCGAGCTCTCCTCATAAAAAACGTCCATATTTCCTCCTCGTCAAGCAGGTCACGGCTTTTTGATTATAGCCGTGACCGCTGTTTGCTTTTAAATTTCGAAAGTCCCTTCGTATACCGTTTTAACGCTGCCCATCAATTCAACGTCGCCGTCCGAATGATAGTTCACCGTTAAATCGCCACCGCGGAGCTTGACCGTAACGTTGGTATCCTTTTCGCAATACCCGCCGAGTACCGCTGCCACGACTGCCGCACACGCGCCTGTACCGCAAGCCCACGTTTCGCCGCTGCCACGCTCCCAAACGCGCATTTTAATCGTAACCTTATTGACGATACGGATAAATTCGGTATTGATACCCTCGGGGAAGTATTCGCAATTTTCAAATTCGGGTCCGACCGTTTCCACGTCCACCGCGTCTACTTTATCGCTGTATACCACACAATGGGGATTGCCCACGTTGACGAGCGTGATTTTATAATCGTTACCGCCAATATTAACTGCTTTATCAACGATTTGATTTTCGTCCCAAACGCAAGGGATTTTCTTACCTGCAAGCTCGGCTTTGCCGAGGTTTACGCTCGCGGAATTTACCTTACCGCTGAACGAATATACTTTTACGTCGCAAACGGTGCCGTTGGAAGTTTCGATTTTCATTTCCGTTTTACGGACGATACCCTTTTCATAGAGGTATTTGCCGATACAGCGAATCGCGTTACCGCCCGTAGGCGCTTCCTTACCGTCGCGGTTGAAGATACGCATTTTCGCGTCTGCCGTTTCTGAATTTTCAATGAGCACGATGCCGTCCCCGCCGATACCGTAATGGGGAAGCACGTAGTTTACCGCGATAGATTCGGGGCAGGTTATCTTGCCATCACGGTTATCAAATACGATATAATCGTTACCGCACGACTGCATTTTTGTAAAATTCAGCTTCAATTTTTCGCTGCGGAGTGCGTTGATATCCACGAGTTCGGTGTTATCTTCGGTAAATTTACTTGCTATAATATCCGCAAGCGCGTTCGCCGTATCGAGTGCCGTCAATACCGTGATGCCAAGCAATATCGCGTGGTGGTGAAGCTTAATGAAGTCGTTGATGGATTCCATATCCGTCTTGCCCGTATACACGACGTAGTCGATTTTGCCCTCGTCCATGAGCTTGATAACGGTATCGGTGGCGGAAAGTCTATCCACTACCGTGCAGTCGATACCCAAATCGTTAATAACTTTCGCCGTACCTTTCGTTGCGTACATCGTACAGCCGAGGTCGCCGAATTTCTTTGCAATCGTCAGCAAATCAAGCTTATCTTGGTCGTTGACGGTCATATATACGCCGACGGGACGGCGTTCGGACGGGTGGCACATTTTGAAGCCCGCTGAAACGAGTCCCTTAAACATTGCCTCTTCCATCGTCTTGCCGATACCGAGCACCTCGCCCGTCGATTTCATTTGCGGGCCGAGCTGGGAGTTGACGTCGTTAAGCTTTTCAAAGCTGAACACGGGCACTTTGACCGCCACGTACGGAGAGTCGGGATACAAGCCTGTGCCGTAGCCGAGTTTTTTGAGTTTTGCGCCGACGATGATTTTTGTTGCAAGCTCTACCATCGGCACACCCGTTACCTTGGAGATATACGGAACGGTACGCGACGCACGGGGGTTTACCTCGATAACGTACAGCTGTCCGCGATAGATAAGGTATTGAATATTGATAAGACCTTTCGTTTTCAGTTCCAAAGCGAGCTGCGTAGAAACCTCAATGATTTTTTCTTTCATTGTATCGTCGAGGTTATACGGCGGGTATACAGCGATAGAGTCGCCCGAATGGATACCCGTACGCTCAATATGCTGCATAATCCCGGGAATAAGCACGTCTTTGCCGTCGGAGATAGCGTCTACTTCAAGCTCCGTACCCATCAGGTATTTATCGCAAAGAACGGGGTTTTCGATACCCTGCGCCAAGATGACGTCCATATAACGGCAAACGTCCTCTTCGGTGAATGCAATCGTCATGTTCTGCCCGCCGATAACGTACGAGGGACGGAGCAGAACGGGATATTCCAAGCGTTCCGCCGCCGCAAGCGCTTCCGCTTTCGTCATAACGGTAATTGCTTTCGGACGGGGAATGGAATACTTTTCAAGCAACGCCTCGAAGCGTTCTCTGTCCTCTGCTCTATCTACGCTGTCTGCGGAAGTACCCAAAATGCGGACACCGTGCGAATCGAAGTAGGCGCAAAGGTTGATTGCCGTCTGACCGCCGAAAGTAATGATGACGCCGTAAGGCTTTTCTATATCGAGTACGTGCTGTACGTCCTCGGGGGTAAGCGGTTCGAAATACAGTCTATCCGCCGTATCGAAGTCGGTGGAAACCGTTTCGGGGTTATTGTTGATAATGGCAACCTCGTAACCAAGCTCTTTCAACGTCCATACGCAGTGTACGGAAGAATAGTCAAATTCGATACCTTGACCGATACGAATAGGACCGGAACCGATAACGACGATGCGTTTTTTCTCACTTTTTGCCACGAACGGCGTTGCTTCGTCGTGCTCGTAAGGATCTGCGGTCGAATAGAAATACGGGGTTTTTGCGGGGAATTCCGCTGCGCAGGTGTCCACCATTTTATACGCGAGCTTTTTCCGATAAGGAACTTTTTGTCCGCTGATCGCCGTAATATCCTTATCGAGATAGCCAAGGCGTTTCCCCTCCTCATACAGCTCACGCGTGAGTTTTTCCGTCGCAATCTTTTCCTCGTACGCGATGAGGTTTTTAAATTTATTCAAGAACCAACGGTCTATTTTCGTGATATTGAACACTTCGTCTACCGTTACGCCCTTTTTGAGTGCGGCGTATACGGCAAAAATGCGTTCGTCCGTCATTTCGGGTAATTTTGCAAGCAATTCCTCTTTCGTGCAGTTGACGAATTTTTTATAATTCATCGTGCTCGTAGAAATTTCCGCGCCGCGCACCGCTTTCATAATCGCCATTTCGAAAGAAGTACCGATGGACATAACCTCGCCCGTCGCTTTCATTCTCGTGCCCAGCTCGCGCTTTGCGTATAAAAATTTATCAAATGGCCACTTGGGCATTTTTACAACGAGGTAGTCGATCGTAGGCTCAAAGCAAGCATAGGTGTTGCCCGTTACGTCGTTTACGATTTCGTCAAGGGTATAACCGAGCGCGATTTTAGAGGTAACCTTTGCAATCGGGAAGCCCGTTGCCTTGGACGCAAGTGCGGAAGAACGGCTTACGCGGGGGTTTACCTCGATAACCGAGTATTCGAAAGAATCGGGGTTTAACGCAAACTGAACATTACAACCGCCCTCAATACCCAGTTCACTGATGATTGCAAGAGCCGCATTACGGAGCATACTGTATTCTTTGTTGGAAAGCGTAACGGCAGGCGCAACGACGATAGAGTCGCCCGTGTGAATACCGACGGGATCGACGTTTTCCATAGAGCAAACGGTAAGCACGTTGCCCGCGCTGTCGCGCAAAACTTCGAATTCGATTTCTTTCCAGCCCGCGATATATTTTTCGATAAGAACCTGTGTGATAGGCGAAAGCATCAAGCCGTTGTGGGAAATGAGGCGAAGCTCCTCTTCGTTATACGCAACGCCGCCGCCTGCACCGCCGAGGGTGTACGCAGGACGAATGATAACGGGATAACCGAGCTTATTGGCTATCGATACACATTCCTCTACCGTATACGCGATATCCGAAGGAACGCAAGGTTGATTGATTTTTTCCATCGTTTCCTTGAACAGTTCTCTGTCCTCCGAACGGTCGATGGCGTCTAATTTCGTACCGATGAGCTTTACGCCGTGCTGGGCAAGGAAGCCTGATTTTGCAAGCTTGCAACCCATTGTAAGCCCCGTCTGACCGCCGAGCGAGGCAAGCAAGCTGTCGGGCTTTTCTTTAAGGATTATACGTTTTAAGCTTTCTTCGGTAAGCGGTTCCAAATAAATCTCGTCCGCAAGCGCTTTATCCGTCATAATCGTCGCGGGGTTGGAGTTGCAAAGAACGACGTTTACCCCCTCGCTTTTCATAACGCGACAAGCTTGCGCGCCGGCGTAGTCGAACTCCGCCGCCTGTCCGATCACGATAGGACCGGAACCGATTACCAAAACTTTTTTGATATCACTTCTCTTGGGCATATTATTTCTCCTTCTTCATAAGCGCAAAGAATTTTTTGTATAAGGGGTTTTCCGTATTGCCTGCCGAACAGGATTCAGGCATAAACTGCACGGTAAAAGCGTTGAGCTCGTCATAGTCAATCCCCTCGCAAGAGCCGTCGTTTACGTTGACGAATTTTATTTTGCCAACCTTTACGCTATCCCCCACCACTTCGTAACCGTGGTTTTGCGTGGAAATATAAACCTTACCGCATTTCAGACATTTTACGGGCTGATTGCCGCCGCGATGTCCGTATTTTTGTTTCTGCGTTTGCGCGCCGAGGGCGAGCGCCACTAACTGATGACCGAGCCCTACGCCAAGCACGGGTGTTTTTCCCATCAATTTTTTGATTTCGTCTATGATTTGTCCGTTGTCTTTGGGGTCGCCTGCGCCGTCGCCTATTACAACGCCGTCCGCGTTCAAAGCAAGAATTTCCTCTGCCGTGGAAGCAGCGGGCATACTGATTACCTTACAACCGCGGGAAACGAACGATTGAATAAGACTGTTTTTCGTGCCCATATTCCAAAGGGCAACGGTATATCCCGTATTTTCTTCGCCGTAAACCGTCTTTTCCGTCGGTGCAGTCGCTTTTACCGCGTCCTTAATTTTATAGGAAGCAAGCTCGTTTAACTGCGCCTCGCTTAAAGGCTTATCGGTGATATACGCGTTCATCGCGCCTTCTTCGCGCAATACCTTGGTAAGCTCGCGGGTGTCTACGCCGTACACGCCGACCACGCCTTCCTTTTTGAGGTATTCGTCCAAAGTCCCCTCGCAACGGAAGTTAGAGGGCTTATCGCACACCTCGCGAACGACGTACGCCGATACCCAAGCTTTTTTGCTTTCGACGTCTGACTGCATTACGCCGTAGTTACCGATCAGGGGGAAGGTTTGCACCACGATTTGACCGAAATTCGTGGGGTCGGTAAGCGTTTCTACGTAGCCGACCATACCCGTCGAAAAGACGAGCTCGCCGAGCACGTTGCCGTCCGCACCGAAGCGGTAGCCTTGAAACGCCTTGCCGTTTTGTAACGTCAAATACACTTTCTTTTTCATAAGCACTTCCTTTATTCGTCCATTAAATTTTTAACGAAATGAAAATTATTTACTCGCAAGGTTTCGTTTTTTTACGAAAAAAAAGACTGATTTCGAAAATCAGTCCCGTCTTAAAAAATTGAATGTCGTTTGAAAGAAAGAAAAAGAGGCAACGGCGATACGCTTCGCACCGTCGTATCCCAAATTCTTCATTTTTCCGCTATTCGTTTCAAACGCCATCTTATGCACCTGCCAAATTTTTAATATTATACCACAAGCATTTTTACTTGTCAACCTTTCAAAGGCGTTTCCGCAAGAAATTTCAAAAATTTTTTTTCTCACTTCTATGAAGTGCGCTACGCGCGCACGATTCCTATCGCTTGCGCGGCGAAGTTATCGCCCCCAAGCGAAACGGAAATTTCGATCTCTTCTGCCTCCAAAACCCTTTCGACCGCTTCGTTATAAAACGCCGCGGCAAAGCCGTCCTCGTATAACACGAGCGAACCACGATTAGAAACAATCGAAATCGAAAGATTTTGCCATTCTAATTCCTCGCCCGTTCCGTACGCTGCACCGAGTATACCGTCGAGGTCGAGCCGTTTTTCCTTTATCGTCCGTCTTACGCCGTCCGCGCAAACAATCGCCCTTGCCACCGCACGAGCCGTGCGTTTGGATTTTGCTCCGCGTACTTTACAAACGAGTAATTTTTGCATATCCTTTGCGTCTTTTGCAAGTAACACGCAAATTCGTTTGGTGGCTTCGCAAAGCGCGTCCGAGAATTTTTTATATTCGGTATCCTCGTAATCTATCCTGCAATTTCCCGCGTTCCCGCTTGCCAAAATACAAACGGTATCGTTCGGCGAGGATATCCCGTCTATATCCAACATATTAAAGGAATCCCGCACTGCCGTATTCAATGCTTTTTGCAACATTTTCGGAGAAATATTCACGTCCGTCGTCATAAAACAAAGGGTGGTCGCCATATTCGGGCTTACGCGCGCCCCACCTTTAAAAATCGCGCCTATCTTACAGGGAAACGCACCCAAATCAAATGCGTAGGCTATTTGTTTGGGGGTTTTATCCTCCGTCATAATCGCGCGAGCGGCGGCTTTACTACCCTCGTCCGTGGAAGCAAGTCCCTGTATCAAACAGTCGATTTCTTTTGTAAAGGTGTTAAGGGAAAGCGGTTTACCGATTTTTCCCGTTGAGGCGATCACGACTTCCGACTCCAACGCTTTCGTGCGTTTTGCCACTTCCAAACACACTTGTTTGGCAAGCGGAATCCCCTCTTCGGTGATATTCGCCGCGCCGCTGTTTGCAATGATTGCCCGCGCATACCCTGACGCTATATTCTTTTTCGTAACCGTTGCCGTTGCTCCGCACACACCGCCCGTAGAAAATACGCACGCCACGGGGGCGCGTTTGTCCGCGAATATCAATGCGAGGTCTTCTCTGTCCGTATCGGGCAAAAAGCCGCATCGCACGCCGTTTGCGCAAAAACCGCCCGGCGCACAAACTCCGCCGTCGATTGCAAGCAATTCTTTGTTGACACCGTTTTTTCGCATACTCTACTCCGTCAAGCAAACACGATACGCGCTTGCACTACGATTTCGCCCATCTCGTTTATTCCCTGCGTTAAATAACTGCCGTCCGTATCCTCTTTACGGTAAAAACGCAAGGTTTCGCCCTCTTTGCATTGTTTTATATAAGAAATGGAAAAGCGGGAAAGCTTCTTTTCCGCAAGCTCCGCAACCGTAAAACAGTTAAAAAGGTAGTCGGCGTAGCGAGTATTGTTTACGTGCATATTATGGTCGTATTCAGAATTTGCGACCGTCATCGTAAAGCGAAGTTCTCCTTCTTCCGCTTTGAATGCAGGAATCTTCCAGTTTACGCCGTCGAGCACTTTTTTGGTATTGTAAGTGCTGTAATCTTGGTTATCGATTGCCTTGGATTGCAAGAGCTTGCCCGTTTTCATATCGACAAGACACCATCTGGACGAAGCGTTCATAAGGTTTTCTCCTGTTGCCGAGAAAAACTGATATTCTCTGCCGAATACAACATACGAGGGCGGAAAAGGCCAAGTTTTGACCGTAACCGCCTCACCGAGCGCAACGGGGCGAATAAACGCACAGCAAATATTCGTAACCATAAAGGCATAGCCTTTGGGTTTTACGTAGGCATAACCAAAGCCCAGCTCGTCCGCGCTAGAACAAGCGACCTCTTCCATATAGGAAAGCGCGGCGGAAATTTTCAATTCGTCCTTAAAATCCGCCTCACAATATTTAACCTGAAATTGTTGGATATGTTCGTATGCTTTCATCATATAACTATTATATCTTTTTTTGGTAAAAATGTCAATGACGGGAAAATAAAAATTGGTAAAAATATTCCTATTTTTTCCGTTTTTCTTTTTGTTTTATCTGTGATAGTATTGACTTTTTATTTTATTTGTGATATAATACTATACGTAAAGTATAAAAACCGTGAAAGCGCGGTATTTTCAGCAAAAACAAGAACTTTGTCTATCAGAAATAGTACTTTACAATATCTTTACGGGAGAGGTTTATGGACGTTGCAGAAAACACATTAACAGGTGGCGAAGAACAAAACTTCGATATCAGCTCCGATCTTATCCGCGGGCATATCAACACCATTATTTTGCGTAGTTTATACGACGGGGATAAATACGGCTACGATATCATCAACGAAATCGAAAGAAAAAGTGGCGGACTGTATACTTTAAAACAGCCTACGCTTTACAGTGCACTCAAACGCTTGGAGTCTTTACAATACGTGGATTCGTATTACGGGGATTTTTCTAACGGCGGAAGAAGAAAATATTTCTCCCTCACCGAATCAGGAAAGCGTATTACCGAAAAAAATCTTTCCGAATGGGAATATTCGCGTACCATTATCGACAGCTTAATTTCAGACGGCAACGCACATTACGATTTTTCGTTTATCACCGAAAAACAAAAGGAATTAACCGAACTCAAACGCGCCCTTGCCGCACGCGAGGAAGCATTAGAAGATGAGAAAACCGCGTTAAACAGTCTTAAAAACGAATTACAGCGGGAACGAGCTTTGCTTTCCACGCAAAGTTCCTCTCTCGTTTCGCAAAAGTCCGACTTTATTGAATTAAAGGAAAAAGTCGAAACGCAAACGAAAGAGTTGGAAGAAAAAGAAAACGCTTTGGTTGCAAAGCAGATAGAGATAGAAAGCAAAGAAGCAGAGCTTTTGGCAAAGGAACGCGAAATCGGCGACGCGAAAGCAGAGCTTGAAAGACAAACGGCGGAGATTGCGGAGCTCAAAGCTTTATTAGAGGCGCAAAAAGCGGCGTTTGATGATAAGGAACGCGAGCTGACCGAAGCAAAAGCGACCGTCGAATCGTTACAAGCGGAAAAGGAGCTCCTCTCTGCTCAACAGGCAAACACCGAAGAATTAGACGAAGCGCGCGCGGAGCTTGCCGCCACGCTTAACGAGTTGGAAGAAAAGAAAGCGGTGATCGCCACGCTCAACTCGGCTGTTGTCGCACAAGAAAACACGATTAAGCTTTTAAAGAGTGATTTCGAAACGAAAACAACCGAGTTTTATAACCGTGATTTAGAGCTTCGCGCACAGCAAGCGCAAATCGAAGCGCAGAAAGAGAAGCTTGAAAACGAAAAGCGTATGTTGGAAGCACAAAGTGTGCAATCAGACGAACTGGAAAGAATCCGCACGGAACTGGAAAACGAAAAGGACGAGCTGAAAAACCGTTTGGAAACCTTAGAAGTTGAGCGTTCCACTCTCCGTGCCGACAACGAGGCATTGGAAAAAGCCCGCATAGAATTAGAAAACGAGAAAAACGAATTGAATTTACTCCGCGAATCTTTGCAAGTTGAACGCGCGGAAATAGACCGCAAGACGTATGAAGTCACACAGTTGGAATATTCGTTAGAAGAAAAACAGCGTTCCGTCAGCGATAAGCAGACTTTAACCGACGAAACGAAAGAAGAATTGCGCCGTTTAAGGGACGAGCTGCAAATACGCGAAAACGAATTGATGCGTGGAAATCAAAAATTACAGGACGATATCGCCGTTTTACAGCAACAACAAAAGGAATTAGCGGCTCGCCAAGCGATTTATAATCAGCAACAGCTCGACTTTATCACGCGCAAGAACGCGTTTGCCTCGCAACAGTTTGATTTCGCCGATAAATTAAGCTCTTACAACGGACAGGTTAAGCTGTTCAACGAAAATTTAGAGAAGCTGGAAAACGAACGCACTGCCTTGAAAGCGGAACAGCAACGGTACGAGGAACAACTCCGTGCCTTTGAAGCAGAAAAATCCAAGCTTACCCAAGAAAAAGAAGAAACGGAAACACTGAAACACTCTCTTGAAGAGGAACGCACGGTGTTACAACGCAGAACGGGAGAATTGCAAGAGCGTGAAATCGAATTATCACAGCGCGAAAACTCGTTGAATAACGCGGCACGCGAGCTTCGTACCCGTCAGTATAACGCCTATGCAAACGCGGAATACGCTTACAGCACACCCCCTATGCAAAATAATTATTGCGGTTATTACGCACAACCTGCGCAACAGCCCGCTCCCCCGCAATCCACGGAAATCGGCTACGGCGAGCTTCGCGAACGGGCGGAAGCCGAAGGCATCAAGCTGAACACAGCAGGCAATATGCGTTCACAAGGAAATGCCATTCGCAATCAAGCAACGGCTTCCGAAACTTCGGGACGGTGTTATAACGCAGGACTGACTCTTTTCAAATCGGCGTTTATCGTCTTCTGCATTATCGCTTTTGAATGCCTCATCGCGTTCTTCTTAAAGGATTACCTCGGTGTGTCGGTTGCCTACCCTATCGTTGGATTTGCCCTTGGCTTTATTGCCTTTATCACTTGCGCAATCCTTTATTCGACAGGCTATAAATCGCGCGTGAGAAGAAAGAAACACGCTTCGTATATTCTGACGGCGGCTGTCGTTTTTGTGATTGCAGTTATTATCGTTACAATGATTGCCGTATATTGCAAGGCGCAAATATCCGTTCCTTCACAACTCCTTGCATTCGTGATACTCCCCGTTATTTATCTTTTGAATATCCTGTTCTTCGTCGCTTTCTACTATCTCTTTTCCGTTAAAGCCACGAAAGAAAACAGATAATTAAAATCAAACGAAAACGCGCTCCGCCCTGTAATGGCGGAGCGCGTTTTGCTTCACGTGAAACCAAATATATTTTTCTAAAAAAGTAAGTTCGGTTTTTTATAATTTGAAGTAAAAATGATTGACTGCACAAAATTTTTTTGCTATAATATCAAAGTAATCAAACGGAGGCGTAGCTCAGTTGGTTAGAGTGCTACCTTGACATAGTAGAGGTCGGAGGTTCGCGCGAGCCCCCAGCGAAGCTTTGATGCAACGCATCAAAACGCTCTCGCGTCCACCAAACAATTAAATTACGGAGGCGTAGCTCAGTTGGTTAGAGCGCTACCTTGACATGGTAGAGGTCGGAGGTTCGAGCCCTCTCGCGTCCACCAAAGAATCAAAACCCGAACCATCATAGTTCGGGTTTTGATTCTTTTTTGCGACAATTATTTACTTAATTACGCCTTTTTTAATAATAATGTTCGCGTACACCGCACCTTCGCCCGTTGCGATTACAGCGTAAGCGTTCTTTGCGCGTTCATAAAATTCGAAACGTTCCAAATTGCCCGCTCGAAGATTGTCATCACGCTTATTCGCTACCGCGAAATATTCTTCCCAAATAGTCGGCGTGGGGTCGCCTTGGGTGGTCTGCATAAGCAGGAAATTTTCGTCCGCGTAAGTATCAAGCGGAATAAGTGACAGCACTGCATCAAGCATTTCAACGCCGCCGATACCGTCGGCGCGTACTACGCGTTTGCCGTTCGTTTCACTGGGGAAATTGCCGTCGGCTATTACGATTTCATCGCCGTGACCCATTTCGCAAAGTACTTTTAAAAGTTGGGGCGATACGATTTTGGGGATTCCTTTTAACATATTGATTCTCCTTATTAAAAAGGAGCTTGTGGAATTTATACACAAGCTCCCGTCAAGTTTTATTTTATGCTTTCATTGCTTCTTCAATCGCAACTGCGCAAGCAACCGTCATACCTACCATGGGGTTGTTACCTGCACCGATCAAGCCCATCATTTCTACGTGTGCGGGAACGGACGAAGAACCTGCGAACTGTGCGTCGGAGTGCATTCTGCCCATCGTATCCGTCATACCGTAGGAAGCGGGACCTGCCGCCATGTTGTCGGGGTGAAGCGTTCTACCCGTACCGCCACCGGAAGCAACGGAGAAATACTTAACACCGTTTTCGTTACACCACTTCTTGTAGGTACCTGCAACGGGGTGTTGGAATCTCGTGGGGTTCGTGGAGTTACCCGTAATGGAAACGCCTACGTTTTCAAGCTTCATGATAGCAACGCCTTCGGGTACGGAATCCGCACCGTAGCATCTTACTTTTGCTCTATCGCCGTCGGAGAACGCCTTTTCATAAACGATTTTTACCGTTTCGGAAGCGTGGTCGAATTCCGTTTCAACAAAAGTGAAGCCGTTGATTCTCGAAATGATATACGCAGCGTCTTTACCAAGACCGTTCAAAACAACGCGGAGCGGGTTCTTTCTTACTTTGTTTGCGTTGAGCGCAATGGAAATAGCACCCTCTGCCGCCGCGAAGGATTCGTGACCTGCAAGGAAGCAGAAGCATTCCGTTTCATCGGAAAGGAGCATTGCGCCGAGGTTGCCGTGGCCAAGACCTACTTGTCTGTTTTGCGCAACCGAACCGGGGATACAGAACGCCTGCAAGCCGATACCGATTGCCGCTGCCGCGTCAGCAGCTTTTACGCAACCTTTTTTGATTGCAATTGCCGAGCCTACGGTGTAAGCCCAAACTGCGTTTTCGAAGCAGATGGGTTGTCCTGCTCTTACGATTTTATCGCAATCGACGCCTTTTGCAAGGCAGATTTCTCTACATTCTTCTACGGAAGAAATGCCGTATTCTTTCAAAACGCCGTTGATTTTATCGATTCTTCTTTCATAACCTTCAAATAATGACATTTGCTTGTCCTCCTCTATTACTCTTTACGAGGGTCGATAAATTTAACCGCGCCCTGTTCTTCGCTGAATCTGCCGTAATGACCCATCGCTTTTGCGTACGCTTCATTGGGTTCCATGCCTTTCTTAATGAAATCGGTCATTTTGCCAAGGGAAACGAATTCGTAGCCGATAACCTCGTTGTTTGCATCGAGTGCAAGGCGGGTAACGTAGCCTTCTGCCATTTCGAGGTATCTCACGCCTTTTTGAAGGGTGGAATACATCGTACCTACCTGCGAACGATGACCTTTACCAAGGTCTTCAAGACCTGCGCCGATAGAAAGACCGTCATCGGAGAACGCCGACTGCGAACGGCCGTAAACGATTTGCAAGAACAATTCTCTCATTGCGGTGTTAATAGCATCGCAAACGAGGTCGGTATTCAACGCTTCAAGGGGCGTTTTACCGGGCAAAATCTCGGCAGCCATAGCCGCGGAATGGGTCATACCCGAGCAACCGATCGTTTCAACGAGAGCTTCTTGAATGATACCCTGTTTAATGTTCAAGCTGAGCTTACAAGCACCCTGTTGGGGAGCACACCAGCCGATACCGTGCGTGAAGCCGCTGATATCTTTGATTTCTTTCGCGTGAATCCACTTGCCTTCTTCGGGAATAGCAGCGTTTTCGTGGCGAGCAACGCCTGCGCCTTTCGCAACGCAGAACATTTGTGCAACATCTTGTGATATTGTCATTGTGAAATTCCTCCAAAATATTTTTTTCTGAATTCGTATTGATTTAAGCGTTTGTGTCCCATAAAAATAAACAAGCTGTCCGCTTAAACCGAATACAGTATACCATATTTAGAAGAAAATTTCAAGTGCGCAAAGGCATTATTTTCCTGTTTTTTCTATTTTTTTGAAAAAAATTGTAATTTTGGGGCTTAATCAAGGAAATCTTCCGCCCGAAGCTTTACTCTTAATTTCTCTATCGCATGTTTTTCAATACGCGAAATATACGAGCGGGAAATTTTCAATACGTTAGCAACTTCCCTCTGCGGTAAAGGAATCCCCCCCTTTAAGGCGTACCTTAAACAGATAATCGTATACTCTCTGTCGCTCAATATCCTTTTGATTTGTTCCAACAATTTTTCCCGCCGAACAGAACGTTCCACCTGTTCAAATACGCAATCCTCTTTTTCAAAGAGAAGGTCCATTAAGGTCAGCTCGTTCCCGTCCTTATCCATTCCAACGGAATCGGAAAGCGAAAGGGTATTTTTATGTTTTTTATTCGCCCGAATCAGCATTAAAATTTCATTTTCAATACAACGGGCGGTATAAGTCGCAAGCGTCGTCCCTCTGCCAGCGTGATAGCTCCCGATAGCCTTGATAAGCCCGATACTTCCTACGGAAATCAAATCGTCCGTTTCCGCCGCGCCCGTGTATTTTTTAACGATATGCGCCACCAAACGCATATTGTGCTTCACGAGAATATCCCTCGCCTCTTTATCCCCCTGCGCCACCAATGCAAGATATTTTTCCTCTTCCTCTTTGGAAAGGGGCTTGGGAAAAGAATTTTTTGTTCCGATTGCTCCCGTAAAAAATACGATTTTACCCAACAAAGTCCAAAGAAATTCTAAAAACATACGCCTAAACCTCCCGTAAAAACGCCTCTATCCCTTTATTTTTCAGCGTTTTTCTTAATTTTACTTTATCGTATGTTTTTCAGGGTTTGTACTATGTCAAAAAAGATTTTTTATCTCTTAATTATGTCAGACATATGTATTATGCCTGACATAATTTGCGGTAATTTTGCGGTATTATGCCGCACATAATACCTATGCGTGGCATAATAACCATAAAAAAGAGACTTAGAATACCTTTCCAAGCCTCTTTAAAATAAAGGATTTGAGTTTGTCGGTAAGCCGAGTTCTGTCGTGTACGGTCATTTATCTAGCCTTGCCGTCGCCGACAAGTTCAAGCGATATTAACGGTATTCCGTCGGACGGACAGCCCTATTGACGGAAACCCAATCTTGCAGCGAGTGGGGTTTACATGGCATACCGTGTTACCACGGTATCGGTGAGCTCTTACCTCGCCTTTCCATCCTTACCGCAAACGGGCGGTTTCCAAAAGAAAACACTCAAAACCCAAAGGTTAAGCCTTTTGCGGCGGTTTATTTCTGTTGCACTTTCCTTAGAGTCGCCCCCACCTGACGTTATCAGGCACCCTGTCCTATGCTGCTCGGACTTTCCTCATCGTCTTAAAAGACGCCGCGACCGTATAACAAACTCAAATCTTTTTATATTATAGCACTTTCTTTATAAAAATGCACTCAATTCCCTTGCTTTTTTTAAAAAAATTTAGTAAAATGAAATAGATTTTTTTCGATTTTCGAAATGAATACTTTTACATATGAACATACGCTATTTTTTACGCGTATGGGGAGCGTTTTTATGAAAAAGACTAAGATTATTTGCACTATCGGTCCTGCGAGCGGAGATAAGAAAACGATTGCCGCTTTAACGGAAGCAGGCTGCGACGTCGTTCGCCTGAATTTTTCCCACGGCACGCACGCTGACCATGCAGAAAAGATTAAAATTATTAAAGAAGTTCGCGAGGAAAAGCGAGTCCCCCTGCCCATTTTATTAGATACGAAAGGTCCTGAATTCCGTATCAAGACTTTTAAAGACGGAAAGATATCCCTGCAAGAGGGCGACTCCTTTACCTTTACAACGGAAGACGTTGAGGGCGATCAAACCCGCGTTACCGTGTCTTACGCTAATATCTGCAAAGAGCTTGTAAAAGGCGACAAAATCCTTTTAAACAACGGACTTATGGTGTTCCGCGTAGAAGAAGTGAACGCGCCGAACGTGCATTGCGTCGTTGAAATCGGCGGTGAGCTTTCCAGCCGTAAATCCATGTTCTTTCCCGACAAAGAACTGCACCTTGATTTCCTTTCCGAACAGGATAAAGCCGATTTACTGTTCGGTATTGAACAAGACGTGGATTTCGTGGCACTTTCTTTCGTTTCCAAACCGCAAGACGTGCTTATTACAAAAGAGTTCCTCCGTGAAAACGGCGGCGAGCATATCGACGTTATTGCAAAAATCGAAAACCGCGCGGGTGTGAATAATTTGGAAGAAATTATTAAAGTATCCGACGGTATTATGGTCGCGAGAGGCGACCTTGGCGTGGAAATCCCTTATGAGGAGCTCCCTGACGTGCAAAAGCACATTATCAACCGTTGCAGAATCAACGGAAAACGAGTCATTACCGCTACGGAAATGTTGGAATCTATGATTCACAATCCACGCCCTACGCGTGCGGAAATTTCCGACGTTGCAAACGCCGTATACGACGGCACTTCCGCCGTTATGTTATCGGGCGAAACCGCCGCAGGCGCGTACCCCGTGCAATCGGTGGCCGCTATGGCAAAAATCGTAAGTAACGCAGAAACGCATATCGAATATATCCAAACCTTGGATAATTTCGTAATAGAAAGCACTTCCGAGGCTTTATCCCATTCGGCGGCAACACTCGCAAAAGACTTAAACGCAAGCGCAATCGTCGTATGTACGCTTACAGGCGCAACCGCGCGTAAGGTGTCCCGTTTCCGTCCGAATATCAATATCATTGGTATTACGACGGACGTGCACGCTTATCGTCAATTAGCGCTTAGTTGGGGCGTTTTACCTGCGATGGCGGAAGAATATACCTCCATTGATATTCTCTTTTATTTCGCCAAAGAAATCGCTAAAAAGAGCGGTTTAGTAAAGAAAGGCGATACCATCGTAATTACGGGCGGCACACCCAACGGCAAGAGCGGAAACTCCAACCTTATCAACGTGGAAAGACTGTAATTCCTTTAAAAATAGCAAAAAAATCCTTGCAAGGTTTTATCCTTGCAAGGATTTTTATTCCTCTAAAATGGTCAGCCAACCGAGTTTTAACGTATATGCGAAGTTATCCGTAACGTCGTTTCCTTCGGCATCGAATATCCGTAAACTGCCTTCTTCTATTTTATTCTGGGTTGTTCCGCCTTCCGTTCTGGACGAAAGGAAATTCGCCGTTGCCGTATGCCCGTCTAACCCGCCTGTACGGAATATGATTTCGTGCGCCGTCAAAGGTGTACCGTCGTATTCCTTTTGCGCCGAAGCTGTCGCAAGCAAGACTGTACGTTGTTCAATAGCAAAGTTTACCGTATCGAAGTTTATGGTATATTGCGAAGTAATATCCTCGCCCGTTTCCGCGTCATAGACTGTAACGCACGTTCTCGCAACGTCCTCATCAAAGCCCTCGCCTACGTTTTGAATAGACGGAATCCCCGACAAATCGAACAGTACCGTTACCGTATCGGAAAGATCGACCTCTTCGTAAACGCCAAGTTCGCTATTCCAAGCGACCGTCCACCATTCGTCCGTTTCGTCGTAGGCAAGCGGAGTTCCGTCGTAGACTTTCGTCTTTTC
>JAZNDR010000098.1:0-22047 GCA_045588185.1 Candidatus Scatosoma sp.
GGCGAACGAAGGCGACTCCGTTGCGTTCAAAGTGCTTATGGTTGCCGACGAGAACGGTATCAAAACCGGCGCGGAAGTTGCATCCGCAAAGGTTACTGCTACGGTTGTTAAACAAGACAAAGCGAAAAAGATTATCGTCTTCAAGTATAAAGCAAAGAAGAACGAGCGTAAAAAGCAAGGTCATAGACAACCTTTCACCGCTGTTAAAGTAGAAAAAATCGAACTTTAACCGCATCACCCTATTTAGGGGTAACAAATACTTGAATTAAGGAGAAAGAAAAATGATTTTTATTCGTTTATTCGCTCATAAGAAAGGTACCGGTTCTTCCCACAACGGTAGAGACAGCGAGGCAAAAAGACTTGGCGTGAAGAGAAGCGACGGTCAATCTGTTCTCGCAGGGAACATCCTCGTTCGCCAAAGAGGCACGAAGATTCATCCTGGTACAAACGTAGGTATCGGCAAAGACGACACCTTGTTTGCTCTCGTAGACGGCGTTGTTCGGTATGAAAGAATGGGCAAAGACAAGAAAAAGGCAAGCGTTTATCCCGTAGCGGACGCGCAATAAGCTAACAACAAAAAACGAAACCGACTGTTTTTACAGTCGGTTTTCTTTTTTGTTAATGCAAAATGATTGAATAATTCATAAATTTACATTTATCGTTGTTCGCCATAGCGATTGACCGCTTACGCGGTATTTAGCGCAACCTACGGTTGCTTTTCATAAGGCTGTAACGCCCTACGGGCGCGACTGCCGTCGAGGCGTAAAGGCTCTGCCTTTACAATCCGCAAGAAACTAAGTTTCTTTACTTCTAATCCTTCCGCTGTTTTGCACTTATTCCGCGGTGGCAATGGCGGGTTGGTCTTTGCTTTGCAGGGTGTATAAATCAAATTCGCTGTCGATGTCGAATTCCTCGCCCGCCTCAAACGCCGCTAATTTGGATACCGATACTTCGTAGGCGGTCATTGTTTTGATATCCGTTTCCGAAAGCTTTTTTTGGTATTCGCGGCTCTGTATTCTGCCCGAAACGGCAATACGGTCGCCCACCTCTAAATTCTTCACGAACCGTGCGTTCCGTCCCCAAGCGATACAAGGAATATAATCGGACTTATTATACGCGCGGTTGACGGCGATAAGCACGTCGGCGATCTCCCGATTGAACGGGGTGGTGCGGTACACGGGCGGTTTACAAATATACCCGCTTAATAAAATACTGTTCGGGTTTTTGTTGGGGAGTTCCTCTAACAGCTCGCGCACGAATACGGTAAGCATTAACCGCGATTTACCGTTTTCGATTTTGTTATAGCTCCGAAACTGACCGAGTGCGCAAATGGTTTTGCCTTTGCAGAGCGTTCCGTCCTGTATCAGCCGTTCGGAAAGGGTTACGGGCAGGATATCCGCCTGCCCTGAAAGGCGCATCACGCGCACGAAAAATTCATAAAATCCTTCGCCGTATACCTCGTGAGAAAAGCTCGCGTCGCTCACGATTTCGCCCATCACGTAGACCTTGTTGTTTTTTTCTGTAACGTAGTTCATAAATTACCTCCGTAGCGTAATATGTAATAATATTTTTTTATTTTTTTCGTAAAATGAAGGGGGCAGGTATGCGTTGAACTCTTATTTTATCCCACCTTATGCTGTTTCCCGTTGATGTCAATGGAGTAGTTTTGCTTATAAATCAGTTCGCCGATGGGTACAAATTCATAGCCGCGATTTTGGAGCGTGGAAATAATCATCGGTAACGCCTCCGCCGTGTGTAAACCGTTGTTGTGGCAAAGTATGATAGAACCGTTCTTCGCTCCGTTCACTACGCGCAAAGCAAGCTCTGTTGCCGAAAGGTTTTTCCAGTCCAACGAATCGACGTCCCACTGTATCGTATATAATCCCATACTTTGCGCCGTGTTGATCAACAAGTCGTCATAATCTCCGTACGGGGCGCGGAATAGGTTGGTTTTTTGCCCCGTCGCCCGCTCGATTGCTTCGGCGGAAGTTTTCAGCTCGTCCTTGATTTCCGCTTCGGAAAGCTTACTCATATACGAATGGGTACGGCTGTGCGTGCCGAGCTCGTGCCCTGCGTCCACGATTTTTTGCGCGTATTCGGGGTATTTTTCCACCCAAAACTGCACCGCGAAAAAGGTACAGCGCACGCCGTTTTTTTGCATAATATCCAGTAGTTTGTCGGTGTATTCCACTCCCCACGCGCAATCGAAGCTTATCGCCAGCTTTTTTTCGTCCGTGGCAACCGAATAGATAGGAAGCGCCCGCGCCGACGCCGACGCGGGCGAGGAATCCGCGTACCATTTTACACTGTATACGGGCACAAAAATAGTAACGAGCCCTGCGAATACCAAGGCAAGCACGATGGCAATTTTCGCAAAAAGCTCTTTCCGTTGATCCCGTAACATTTTTTCATTACCTCCATCATAGCAGTTTCTGCTTGTCGAAATTTCACTAAAACGCACGAATTTCGTTTATTTTTGTAAAAACCGTTCTTTTGCGTTTTACACTTTTGCCGTTGGTTTATCGTATGCGGGAAAAAGCTCGGTTATGACGGCGGGAAAAAGGAAAAAAGCAGGAAATTCCCTTTGAAACAGTTTACTTTTTTCGCGCGGTAGTGTATAATACGGATATGAGAATTTGGGCAAAGCTGATGACGGACGGCAGAATCCGTAAACAATTCGTATATGAAAATAAGGAAAAGCTGACGTATTCGCACTTTTTCGATTATTTGACGGATATTTGTCACGAGCTGGATATTCCCACGCCCGTTTTGACAAAAACGCACATTTTCAACTTTGCGAAATTCAATCACGTAAAATTTATCGCCCGCGATTTTGTGGAAAGTCTTGGGTACGATCATTTATTTTTAGAAAACCTGTATTAAAGGAGCACGGTTATGACGGCATTCGAAAAGGACATTTTGAATATTCTCTCCGAGGACGCGCGCATTTCGCCTAAAAAAATAGCGGCGATGCTCTCCACGGACGAAGAAACGGTGAAAAAAGCGATTTCCGATATGGAACAAAACGGCGTTATCGTCAAATATACGGCGATCGTCAACGACGAAAAGGCGGACGATTCCCTCGTTTCCGCGCTTATCGAAGTGAAGGTTACTCCCAAGAAAAAAGAGGGCTTCGACGGTATCGCACAGCAAATCGCTTCCTTCCCCGAAGTGAAATCGGTATACCTGATGAGCGGTGCGTACGACCTTGCCGTCTTTATCGAGGACAGATCGTTACAGCAGGTTTCCCGTTTCGTTTCCGAGCGTATTTCTACCTTTGACGGCGTTATCAGCACCGCCACCCATTTCATTTTAAAGAAATACAAAATCGAAGGCGTCGTAACCGAAAAAGCGGACGCGGACTACCGCTTGTCCATTCAGGCGTAAACGGAGCGTTAAGGAGTTTGTATGCGCGATTTTGTCAATAAAAAAGCGAAATTATTACAACCGAGCGGTATCAGAAAATTCTTCGATATCGTACGGGAAACGGAAGGCGCGATCTCCCTCGGCGTGGGCGAGCCCGATTTCGTCACGCCCTGGAAAGTGCGTTCCGCCGCTATTACTTCCATTCAAAGGGGGTACACGCAGTACACGGGCAACCGCGGTCTGCCCGCCCTGTTAGAGCTCGTTTCCCGCTATCTTTCCGAGCGGTTTTCGCTCGATTACGACCCCAAGCATATTCTTATTACGGTAGGGGGCAGCGAGGCAATCGACCTTGCCCTGCGCGCGTGCGTGGAGCAGGGCGATGAAATTCTTATTCCCGACCCCGCGTACGTATCCTACTCCCCTCTCGTAACGATGTCGGACGGCACGCCCGTGCACGTGGAGTGCCACGAGGAAGATAATTTCGTATTAAAACCCGAATACCTCGAAAAGGCGATTACGGACAAGACGAAAGCGATTATTCTCACTTACCCCAACAACCCCACGGGCGCGATTATGACGGCGGAGGAGCTGGAAGCGATTGCGAAAGTCATTATCAAACACGATTTGTTGGTCATTACAGACGAAATTTACGCGGAATTGACTTACGGGAAAAAGCACGCGAGCATCGCTTCTATCCCGGGAATGAAAGAACGCACGGTGTATATCGGCGGATTCTCGAAAGCGTTTGCAATGACGGGCTGGCGGTTGGGCTTTGCCTGCGCGCCCGCCGAAATCGACGACGCGATGTTCAAAATCCATCAATACGGTATGCTGTGCGCCCCTATCACTTCGCAATACGCGGCGGTCGAAGCTCTCAAAGACGGACTCTCCGACGGTTTTGCGACGGTGGAAGAAATGCGTGATTCGTACGATAAACGCCGTAAATTCGTGTTGCATTCGTTAAAGGAAATCGGGTTACACTGTTTCGAACCGCAGGGCGCGTTTTACGCGTTCCCGTCCGTGAAATCGACGGGCTTGAACAGCGAAGCGTTTGCGGACAGACTGCTCCGCGAACAAAAGGTAGCCGTAGTGCCGGGGAATGCGTTTGGGAAATTCGGCGAGCATAACGTGCGGCTTTCGTACGCAACGAGCATGAACGCGTTATCGGAAGCGTTCGAACGCACGGCGGTATTCCTTTCGAATAACAAATAAATGAAAGGAAAACGAAAATCTTGTAAAATCAGTGCAAAAAGCATTGACAAAGGCATAAAAATAATATATAATGATGAACGAAGAAAACGCCGTGGCTGTACGAAAAAGGTCGCGGCGGATTTTTAACGCTCCGTCCAACAGGCGGTTTTTTTCTCGTGTTTTTAGTGCTGGTAAGGGAAAACGGACGAAAAACGACCAAAAAAATACAATCAGGCGGAACGGGAGGAGTTTTTATGGCTGAACAGCAATATATTATGACGCAAAAGGGTTATGATGAGGCAAAAGAGAAGTTGATCTACCTGCAAACGGTGAAGCGCCAGGAAATCGTAGAGCGTATCGCGGAAGCGAGAAGCCACGGCGACTTATCCGAAAACGCGGAATACGACGCGGCGAGAAACGAGCAGGCGGCGAACGAGCTGGAAATTACCGAGCTTGACTACAAAATCAAAAACGCAAAGATTTTAGAAGAGAACAACGACACCACCACCGTACACATCGGTTCGAAAGTAAAGGTCTACGACGAGGACTTGGACGAAGAAGAGGTATATGAAATCACGGGTTCGACGGAAGCGAACGCGATTGAAAACAAAATCTCCAACGAATCCCCCGTCGGTGCGGCGCTTTTGAAACACAAAGTGGGCGATATTGTAAAAATCAACGCCCCCGACGGCGAATACAAGCTGGTCGTAAAGGAAATTTTTTAAACGTAACACGGACTGCACCGCAGTTCCCAACGAGGGGTCAAGGGGCATTGTCCCTTGCGGGTGTGGGCTGAGCCCACGAAAGGAAGCCCTACAAAAGCAAAACGCAGTTTTGCGCTAAATACCGCGAAGCGGTCAACGATTTCAGTACACGAGAGGTTTACGAAAAATGCAAGAAAATAAAACGAACGCGCCCGTAGGCGTATCCGAAGAAGAACAGCTCATCGAACAGGCGAGAATCCGCCGTGAAAAGCTGGCAAAGCTCGTTTCCGAGGGTAAAAATCCCTACGAACAGGTAAAATATCCCGTTGACGCGGATTCGGAAACGGTCAAAAATAATTTCGAAGCGTACGAGGGCAAGACGGTCGTTATGGCGGGCCGTATGATGTCCCGCCGTATTATGGGTAAAGCGTCCTTTTCGCATATCGCGGATAAGAGCGGTTCTATCCAAATCTACGTAACCCGTCAGGATATCGGCGAAGAAAATTATATGTCGTATAAAAAAGACTACGACATCGGCGATATTTTCGGGTTCAAGGGCTTCGTTTTCAAAACGCAAACGGGCGAAGTTTCGGTGCACGTTACCGAGCTTACCTTGCTTTCCAAATCCCTGTTGCCGTTGCCCGAAAAATACAACGGCTTGCAGGACAAGGATATGAAATACCGTCTGCGCCACCTCGACTTGATTATGAATAAGGACGTGCAGGACACCTTCCGCAAGCGTTCGCAAATTTTAAAAGAAATCCGTAATTATTTGGACAACCGCGGGTATTTGGAAGTGGATACTCCTACCCTTTTGCCCCTTGAAATCGGCGCGGACGCAAGACCTTTCAAAACGCACCATAACGCGCTCGACCTCGATATGTATATGCGTATCGAAACGGAGCTGTTCTTGAAGCGTTTAATCGTCGGCGGTATGGACAAGGTATACGAGGTCGGCAGAATTTTCCGTAACGAGGGTATGGACGCTTACCACAACCCCGAATTTACCACGATCGAAATGTACGAAGCGTACAGCGACTATTTCGATATGATGGATATGATCGAGGATATGTACAAGCAGGTTACGCTCAAAGTATGCGGTACGCTGGATATTACCTACCAAGGCACCGAAATCCATATGGGCGAATGGACGAGAATGACAATGGCGGAAGCCGTGAAGAAATACGCGGGCGTGGACTATAACGACTGGGCAACGGACGAAGACGCGCGCGCCGCGGCGAAATCGCTTGGCGTTGAGCTTGAACACGAAAACGCAACGAAGGGCTGGGTACTTATCGAACTGTTCGACGCATTCGTTGAGGACAAGCTTATCCAACCTACGGTTATCTACGATTATCCCGTGGAGAACTCTCCCCTTGCAAAGCGCAAGCCTTCCAACCCCGCGTTTACCGAGCGTTTCGAATACTTCATTTGCGGGCACGAATACGGCAACGCGTTCTCGGAACTCAACGACCCTATCGACCAAAAGCAGCGTATGGTCAAGCAAGTGGAAGCGAAGCGTGCCAAGGGAAACAACGACGCGCAGGTGGACGAAGATTTCATTAACGCGCTTGAATACGGCTTGCCCCCCACAGGCGGTTTGGGTATGGGCTTAGACCGTTTCGTGATGCTGCTTACGGATAGCTCCACCATTCGCGACGTTATCCTCTTCCCCACGATGAAACCGAAAAAATAACGAAAAATTACGCGCCGATTTCAAGGGGCAACCCGCCAAAAATCGGCGCTTCTTTTCCCTTTGATACGGGTAAAGCGGTTTTGTATATTTATAAAAATATACAATCAAATATGTAAGTAAACGCATACCTGTATCGGGATAAATAATAAAAATTATCCGTTTATACAAAAAAGTAAACGGACAGCGGAGAAAAAGATGGATGCAAAAATAACGAAAAAACGGCTGAGCAGACTGCTTTCCTACGACTGGATAAAAATTGTTGCGCTTGCGGTAGCGGCAATCGTGGTATGGTCGCTCATTTTCACAATGACGGCTACCCGTATCACGCCCGCGCAACAGTTCACCGTATTCAATTATTATTCGAACAACGCGCTTGAAAACGGCTTTTACAACGTATACAACAAAACCTTTTTAGACGGTAAATTTTCTTACGAAGTTATTGAAACGAACGTGAACGATTTAACGACGGGCGGAAGGGATTACGCAGGCACTTTACTCGAAGCCCGTTTGGGTACGGACGAAGGCGACGTTATGTTTATTCCCAACATTAACGACCCGTCCACGAAAGTAGAGCCGACGGTAGAGGGCGGCGAGCCCACTTATACCACTTATATGCAGGGCTTTTTTAATAACTGGTATTACTATATCGCGGACGTGGACGAATATTTAAACGGTATGCGCGCGTATCTTTCCGCATATTACACGGACGGCGACGAAGTTGAGAACAATAATTATATCGACGGCACGATGAATAAAGAAAAGGTACGCGCCGATTTCCTTGCCCGTATCAACCGTAATAAGGACAAGCGTTTTAAAAAATCGGACGAAATCGAAGCGGGCGTTTTACAGGAATACGACCGCATTGAAAAATACGCCGTAGCTTTGAAGCAGTTTGAAGCGTGGATAGCCGACGGCACGGTTACGCTGACGAATTTACAGGTTTTGGATAAAGACGGCAACGCGATTCGGGACGGGAATTTCGCAGTCAACCTCTGCCCCGAGGGCGGGAAAACGGAAAAGCTGAAAGAGCAGGTGTTTTATTACACCGAAGACAACGCGAAAACGGCGAAGAATATGCACTTAATGTTCTTCAATTTAGCGGGCGTGGAAGACAGCTTTGAATACGAAAGCCTGCTGTACGTGAACGAAGTTATCAAAGCGGCGTTGGGCGCATAACGTTATGAAAATCAAGATTTTCACGGACAAAAAAACGCTGGCGCGGTGTTCGATTTACCGAATGCTGAAAAGCCGTTCGAAAGAAAAACACCTTTCCTTTCATACCCCCGGGCATAAGCAGGGAAAGTGGGATATCACCGAGCTTTCTTTTTCCGATAATCTTGCTTCCCCCCACGGCTGTATTGCCCAAGCGGAAAGGGATATTGCCGAGATTCTCGGCGCAAAAAAGAGTTTTATTTTAACGGACGGGAGTACCTCGGGCGTACTTTCTTTGTTATACGCGGCAAAGCTTTTGGGCGTGAAAAAAATTGCCGTTCCGCTTGCTTCGCATAAAAGCGTGTTCAACGGCTGCGCCGTATTAGGACTTTTCCCCGCCGTGTTTACGGAAAACGAAGCGGTTGTTTCCGCTTTACAAAACGCAGACGCGCTCTTTATTACTTCCCCCAATTATTACGGGAATATCCCTGATTTACAGGCAATTCGCGCGCTTTGCGATAAAGAAAACAAACTATTGCTCGCCGACGGTGCGCACGGCGGGCATTTGCATTTTAATAAAAAGGTATATGCAGGCGCGTACGCCGATATTTGGGTGGACGGCGTACATAAAAGCTTGCCTGCTTTAACCCAAGGCGCAATCGTTTCCGCAAGGAACGAAAAAACGGCGGAAGCGTTATTAAGCGCAGTGGGCGTATTCCGCACCACCAGCCCGTCCTATCCCGTAATGGCTTCCGTCGAATACGCCGTTAAATTCCCCCGCAACGAGGGTTTGGAAAACGCGGTGCGGGCGTTTGCGCAAACGAACGAACGGATACTTGTAAACGAGGACTACACCAAGCTCTGCGTGCAAATAGGAAAGCGGGCGTTCGAAGCGGAAAAGGATTTAGAAGCCGACGGCTTTTATGCGGAATTTTGCGACGGGGAAGTTATTATGTTCTATCTCTCCCCCGCAACGAGTGCAAAATCGTTTAAGGCATTGAAAAAGCGGATAAACGGGCTTTTGGAAAAGTATCCGTTTGAAGCGCTTGAACGCATACCTGCCCCCCTCGTTTTACAAAAAGAGGGCGAAACGGAACGAGTGGAATTAGAGAAGTCAGCAGGCAGGATTTGTGCGGAAAACTGCGGTTTATTCCCGCCCTGTACCCCGCTTATTCTCGTCGGGGAGCAAATCACGGAAGAAAAGCTTGCGCTGTTAAAGAACGCGAACAACGCGTTCGGCGTATACGAGAATAAAATCAAGGTTTTCAAGAATACAATATCGTAAGGTGGTTTATGGGTTTTGCAGAAGTACTTTTAATAGGGGTTGCGCTATCGATGGACGCGTGTGCGATTGCGATGACGAACGGTATGACCGAACCGAAAATGCCGTTAAAGCGCACGCTTTTGATTGCACTCCTTTTCGGCGTATTCCAAGGCTTAATGCCGCTTATCGGGTACTTTATCACGGACCTCGTAGCCAACGCATTTTTGGATATTTTTGAAAGCGTGTCCGCTTGGATTTCTTTTGGACTGTTGGCGTTTTTAGGCGGAAAAATGATTTTCGACTGTATTCAATGCCATTTACATAAAACCGATTGCGATTGCGAGTGTAAAGAAAAAAATCTTACGCTGACGGCTTTGCTCGTGCAAGCGGTAGCGACCTCTATCGACGCGTTAGCGGTGGGGGTAAGCTTGAACATGGAAGCGAAATTCGGCGGCGGATTACTGCTTGGCGCGGTAGGTTCGACGGCGGTTATCGGGTGCACCACGTTTCTTTTGAGTATCGGGGCGGTGTATATCGGCAAAGCGGTCGGCGACAAGCTCGCGGACAAAGCGGAGCTTTTAGGCGGTATCGTATTGCTGGGTATCGGATTGAAAATATTGATAGAAAGCTTTTTGTAAGTGCGGAATGCGGAGTGCGGAGTGCGAAATTTTGGAATAATTTATAGTTAGGGGTCAAGGGACATTGTCCCTTGCGGAGTGCAGAGGCGGAGCCTTTGCGCCTCGACGGCAGTCGCGCCCATAGGGCGTTACAGCCTTACTAAAAGCAAAACGCAGTTTTGCGCTACTACGCAAGCAACGCTTGCGTTGACCGCTCCGCGGTGGCAAATCAAAGATTTGCTACTTGGGGCTTCTTTTCGTGGGCTCTGCCCACACCCGCAAGAAACTAAGTTTCTTGACTTCTAATTTTTCCGTTATTCCGCATTTGCAAGCGAACTTCACTTGCCCGCAGGGCAAAATTCACTTTCTTCCCCCAACCGCTTGCGTATTTTCCGTTTTTGTGCTATAATAATGTAGGCGTAAAGCTGAAAAAGGACGAAAATATGCAAGCATTGATTAAAAACACCCAAGCGTATCGTTTACTTAAAGCGGAATGCAAAAACAACCGTTTTTCGCATGCCTATCTTTTGGTAATGGACGATAGCAGAAATCTGCGCGAAGCGTTGAAATCGTTTGCGAAGCTGTTTTTCTCCTGCGACGAACCCGCAACCGAACGGCAAAAAATCGTTTCCGACCGTATCGACGCGGAAAATTTTTCCGATTGTTTATTCTTTCCCGACGCGGATAAAAAATTCGTCGTGGACGACGCGGAACGGGTAACGGAAGAAAGTCTTTTAAAACCCGTCGAAAGCGATAAAAAGGTGTTCGTGATTACCGATTTTGCCGAAGCGAATCCCGCTTCGCAAAACAAGCTTTTGAAACTGCTCGAAGAACCGCCCGAAAACGTGGTGTTTTTACTTGGCGCAACCACCGTTTTCCCCGTTCTTCCCACCGTGCTTTCCCGCGTGGAAAAATTAGAAATTCTCCCCTTTGACGGTAAACAAATCGTTACCGCACTGTCCCGTATCTATGCGGACAAGCCGTATTCCGTTTCCGATTTCGAGCTCGTTTCCGCCGCTTCGGGCGGTTCGCTCGGCGCGGCGCAGAATATGCTGGAAGGGGGCGATTATAAAGCGCTCATTGACGACGCGTTTTCGCTGTGCCTTTGCACGGGCGCAACGCTCCCCCCGCTTGTGAAAAAAATAGGCGAAACCAAACGGAAAAAAGAACTCCTGTTTTTGCTTCGGGTAATTTTACGGGACGCGTTGGTGTGGAAGTCGGTTAAAAGCGGCAAAGCAAATTTGCTTTTGAGCGTGGAGAAAAGCCGCATAGAAAAGGTTGCGGAAAAATACCTTGCCGCCTCGCTCGTGTTTGCGCAAAAGCGGATATCGGACGCGGAACGGGAAGTCTTTTTCAATGCGAATTTTCCGCAGTGCTTGGAAGTGCTGATTTCGGAAATTCTATTGCAAAACGCCAAGAATAAGAAAAGAGAAGGTTAATGGAAATTTTATGATAAAAGTGGTAGGTATTAAATTCAAAAACGGCGGAAAGCTGTATTATTTCGCGCCGAAAGAGGGCGAGGTGTACGAACGGAATATGCCCGTTATCGTGGAAACCTCGCGCGGTATCGAATACGCGTGGGTTGCGTATCCCGAACGGGAAATTGCGGACGACGAAATCGTTTCTCCGCTCAAACCCGTTTTGCGTATCGCTACGCAAAAGGATATTGAAAAATATAAATCGTTCGAGGCGAAAAAGCCCGAAAGTATGAAGCTTTGTAAGGAAAAAATTGCAAAACACGGCTTACAAATGAAGCTGGTCGATTGCGAATTTTCCTTTGACAGCGGAAAAATTACTTTCTTTTTCACTTCGGAAAACCGCGTGGATTTCCGCGAGCTCGTCAAAGACCTCGCGGCGACCTTCCATACCCGCATTGATTTGCGGCAAGTGGGTATCCGCGACGAAACGAAATACCTCGGCGGAATCGCGCCCTGCGGCCGGGTATGCTGTTGCGCGGGAAATATGCCCGAATTTAAAAAGGTGAGCGTGAAAATGGCAAAGGCGCAAAATCTTTCGCTGAACCCCGGAAAAATCAGCGGGCTTTGCGGTCGGCTGATGTGTTGCTTGGGGTATGAAATCGAGCATTACACCGAATCGGCAAAGCTGCTTCCAAAGGTAGGTTCGGAGGTAGGCTCGCCCGACGGAAAAGCGACGGTGGTGGCACTCAATATGCTGAAAATGCTCGTTCGGGTAAAGATTGACGATAAAAACGGCGGATTTATTTTTAAGGAATACCCCGCAGACGAGCTGCAATTTAAAAGACAAATGAATAACCAAAACAAAAAAGAGGACGAAGACGAAGACGATGAGGACGAGGAATAATTTTCCTTATGCTTTTCGCGTAAAAAAGGGCTTTTTACTCCCCTTTTTAGTAAAATTGCTTTACTTTCCGTAAAGAAGCTGTTATAATGTTATTACACAATATACGATAAGGAGAAAATTGTGATGGACGAAAACGAACAGACGAAAGACGAAATCAGTCTGGCGCATATATTCCGACTGTTTTTGGATAAAATAAAACTGCTCATCATCGTCGTCTTGGCGGCTGTCGTCGTCGGGGCGGGCTTCGGCGTGCTCCGTACCTACGATAAAAAATACTACGGCACGACGATTGAATTTTACGTCAACCCCCGCTTGGACCGCGCTTCGAGCACGGACACGGAAAGTCAGTACGGCGTATACGGCGCGTACGGCAAGCACGTCATGGATAACATGGTAAAACTGCTCTCTTCCGAGCTGTTTGCCGAACAGCTGATGCTGTCCTTGGACGAGAACGGCGAACCCACGGGACTTCCGAATGCGAACGGGAACGCGGAGCTCGCGATTTTAGTAGACGGCGCGAAAGCGGAAAAAAAGGACTACGACGAAGCGATTGACAAGGTGGAAAAGGCAATCGACGATTTAGCGGCGGCAAACGAGGAGTTTAATAAAAAATCGAAAGAGCTGAACACTCTTTGGGCGGAATATAGAAACAGCGGTAAACACCCCGACCTTACCAGTACGCCGACGAAAGGTCTTTTCGACGACGTGGACGATATGCTTGACGAAGTCGCAAAAGCGGAAACGGAAGTCAATCAAAAAGAAACGCAATTAGCAAACGCTGAAAAAGCGGCGACGAACGCGGAAGAAGATTATGAAGAAGCGACGGATAAGGCGCTTAAAAAATGGCGTTCCTCGTATGCGAGCTATGCGCGCGAATTGAGCGCGATCCGCTCGTCCGTTTCGTATTCGTATTACGATACGGCGGAAGACGTCAGCGACGTGGATAGTTTAGCAAGAAGCTTTATCTACGTGAAGATTTCCGTACTCAATAACGAGTCGATGGCAAAAGAGGTATATAACAAAATATTGAGAGTTTTGCCAGATTTCGTCGAAACGAATATGGCAGTACCCGCGGGATACGACGGCACGAGCTGTCAGCAAATCACGAGAAACGACGGTATTCGTTTGACGAACGACGGACTGATTTCCTCGACGGCTATTAAATATGCGTTGATCCTTGCGGTAGCGGCGTTCGTGGTCGCTTGCATCGCGATTATCGTAATCGACCGTTCGGATAAACGGTTAAAGAGCGTAGAACAAATCACGCAGACCTTCAATATTCCCTTGCTGGGCGTAATTCCGTCCATCAAGACCGAACCGCTTAAAAACGACGAAACGACGGAAGAAAAGAATACGGAGGTGGCAGAATGAGATTTTTCAATAACGACGCGGCGCGTTTAAAACGCGACAAAAAAATAAAAGACCGCGCAAAAAAAAGCAACTCCCACCGCAATGAATATTTACTGACGCAAAACGTTTCCTTTAACGTTGCGGAAGCGTTCCGTAACTTAAAGGCTTCCATTTCCCTTTCCATTCCGAAAAAACAAGCGGGCGAAGGCACGGTAATCGTAATGACTTCCGCCTGTCCCGAGGACGGCAAAACGACGGTTTCCGTCAATTTAGCGTTAATGTTCGCAATGTCGGAAGCGAAGGTCGTATTGGTAGACGCCGACGTGAGAAAGGGCAGAGTAGCAAGATTTTTCCGCAGACGCTCCGCGCCCGGACTTGCCGATTATCTGTCCGGTCAAGCGGACTTAAAAGAAATCGTGCATACTGCTTCCGATAATGAAAACTTTTCGTATATCACCTGCGGTACGCATTCCCCCCGCCCCTACGAGCTTCTCGAAAGCGAGGAAATGAAAAATCTTATCGCCGATTTAAAGGCGGAATACGATTACGTCATTATCGACACGCCCCCTTTGCTCTTGGTATCGGACGCGCTCGCTTTGACCTCGGAATCAGACGGTACGGTGGTAATTTGCCGTCATCAGGTATCGTACGTAAGCGATATTGCGAAGACCTTAAACACCCTTTCGTTTGCGAAAGCGAACGTGCTGGGCGTGGTCGTCAACGACTACGAAGCGAGAGAAAGCCTTTCCTATCGCGCGGATAGATATAAATATTATTCTTACTGCTACGATTCCACGGCGGAAATCGAGCAATCGAAAGAATAAAAACAGGATAAAAAATCTCCCTTCCGCAAGGGTACGCGGAAGGGAGTTCGTTTATAACAAACTATTTTTTAGAGAGGATTTTTGCGTTCCTTGCCCTGACCTCTCGGATAACGGGGGGGCGTTATCTTGACCTTTTCAGCAACGGCAATCGTGCGTTCCCCGTAATTTTCAGGCAAAGAAATAAAATGCGTTTCTTTGAGCTTTGCGCCCAAGATTTTGCAAGCGTTTTCCGCCTCTTTGATTTCGGCGGTATCCCCGCTCTTATAGGCGATAAACGAACCGCCTACTTTCACAAACGGCAGGCAATATTCGGCGAGCGTATTCATTCTGGCAACGGCGCGCGCGGTGGCGTGGTCGTACTTTTCCCGAAAAGCTTTATCCCTTGCCCCGTCCTCGGCACGAATATTATAAATATTCATTTTTGTAAAACCGAGTTTATCCACAGCGGCGCGTAAAAATTCACATTTTTTCCCTACGCTTTCAAAGAGGTCGAATTGTAAATCGGGACGGATAATTTTAAGCGGAATAGAGGGAAAGCCCGCGCCCGAACCGATTTCGGCGACTCTTGCGTTCGGTTTAAAAAATCTTTCGCCTAACACGCTGTCAAGGAAGTGTTTATAAAACATATCCTTTTCTTCTAAAATGGTCGTTAAGTTGTATTTTTCGTTATATTCCAACAAAAGAGCGCGGAAAAGCTCGAATTGTTCCCGATACTCCCCGCGTATCAAATTTTCGTAATTTTCAAGAGTTATAATCGTTTCCATAGCCCTTTTATTATAGCACGGAAAAGAAAAATAAGCAATCTTTTTACGGGTAAAGAGATAAAAACTTCTCCACCCCGCCGTGGATAGTCTTTCCACCGTGTGGATAACTTTCGTGGATAACTACGATTAAACTAATATTTATACAATACTTTTGCATAAAAATACAAAACAACAAAAAAGCCGTGTGTATAAAATTCCACTATTCCACAAAAATTCCACCAAGAATTCCACCGAAAAAACCGAGGTTGTCCACCGCTATGTAAAGATAAAAAAGTGAGGAAATAAAAGGGAAAGAACGACAAAAACAAGGGTTGTCCACAATTCCACCGCCCTCTACTACTAATACGACTATATACTATTAAATTTATATATAAAATAAGAGTGCAACGCAACTTCACAACCCAAGTGAGGGGTCAAGGGGCATTGTCCCTTGCGGAGTGCAGAGGCGGAGCCTTTGCGCCTCGACGGCAGTCGCGCCCGTAGGGCGTTACAGCCTTATGAAAAGCAACCGTAGGTTGCGCTAACACGCAAGCTTTGCTTGCGTTGACCGCTCCGCGGTGGCAAATCAAAGATTTGCTACTTGGGGCTATCCTCGCAGGGGCTTCCGCCCCCGCACCCCTGACAAGAAACTAAGTTTCTTGACTTCTAATTTTTTTGCTATGTCAAACGAAAAACAGGTACCTATATGATAGACGAAAAACAGTTATTTATTCAAACGGAAGAAAAAAAAGTTTATTCCTGCGCTTTTACGGGGCATCGGGATTTGCCTGACGATTTCGATGTGTCAAAGCTGTATAATACCGTGGAATCGCTTATTTTAAAAGGCGTTTGTGTATTCTATAACGGTATGGCGATGGGGTTCGACCTTTTGGCTGCGGAATGCGTTTTGGCTATGAAAGAAAAATATCCGCATATTAAGCTTTTCGCGTGTATTCCTTGCTATAATCAGGAAAAATATTTTTCTGAATCGGATAAAGAACGGTATTTGACTATACTAAAAAAAGCAGACGAACAAACGGTGCTTTCTAATCATTATTTTCGGGGCTGTATGCAGGTTCGGGATCGGTATATGGCGGATAATGCCGACGTGCTTATCGCCTTTTGCCGTAAACAAACGGGCGGTACGGCTTTTACCGTTAATTATTTTCAAAAAAACTACCCTTTAAAAGAAATCTTTTTTATGTAATAAAAAACTTTTATAGCGCTTTGTTTTTGCTTGCAAAAAACAGGTATATATGGTAAAATAGATTGAACGGTAAAAAGAAAGATTTTCGCGTTTTTTATTTTAATTTAACGGAGGAAAACGAATATGAAATTCGTGTGTCAAGGAATGATCTTATCGGAGGCGGCGTTCGTCGTTAGCAAGGCTTGCGCGGCGAAAACGGTTACGCCCGTTTTGGAATGTATCAAAATCGAAGCGAAAAACGACGGACTGATTTTGACCGCTTACGACGGCGAAATCTCCATTGAAAAGAAGATTAAAGCAGAGGTTTTAGAAGAAGGCGAGGTTTGCGTAAACGGTAAATTCTTCTCCGATTTCGTCGGGAAAATTTCCTTTTCCGAAGTCGTCGTTAATTCCGATGAAAAGGGTATCCTTATCAGCTACGGCGAAAGCGAATCGTATATGCAATCGCTTTCGGCAAGCGATTTCCCCGTGTTCGACGGTTCTTCTATTCCCGAAGATAATTATTTCGAAATTAAGGAAAGCGATTTAAAGGAACTCGTTGCAAAAGTGGTATTCTGCTGCGCAACCGACGAAAGCAGACCTATCTTGAAGGGCTGTCTGTTGGAAGCGAAAGAGGGAAAACTCTACGCCACCGCGCTCGACGGATTTAGAATGGCTTGCGGTTATACCGAAACCAAGACGGGCAGCGGAGATATGAAAATCGTTTGCCCCGCAAGAACGCTGACGGAAATTGCCCGTATGCTCGACGGCGAGGAAAATATCAAAATCTATGCGGATAAAAACCGCCTTTCGGTCGCAGTCAAAGATACCGTTATCACTTCCCGTTTGTACGCGGGCGAGTTCGTGAAAAAGCAAAATATTTTCCCTATCGACTTTGCGACGAGCGTTACCGTTAATAAAGCGGAGCTTACGGAAAGCGTGGAAAGAGCCGCCGTGCTGATAAGAGGAGATAAAAATAACCTCGTGCTTTTCGATATCAAGAACGGTAAAATCGTGATAAGCGCGAACTCGGATATGGGTAAAATTGAAGAAAGCGTTTCCGCTCAGCTCGAAGGCAAGGAACTGAAAATTGCAATGAACGGCAAGTACCTTTCGGACGCGGTAAAGGCGTTAAACGAAGAAAAAATATTACTTTCGTTCAATTCCTCGGTATCCCCTTTCACTATCGAAAATCAAGAGGACAAGCGTTTTCAATACCTCGTATTGCCCGTTAGAACGAGCAATTCCGCACAGTAAAAGAAAAAAGTGCGTGAAAAAGCGCGGAAAGAGGGAAAAAGCAAGTAAAATTGCTTGACGAAAATCGTAAAATTGCGTTATAATAAGTAGCGTTATTATGGGGTAACCCGCGTAACGCAACCAAAAATAAGAAAAAAACAAATCAGGAGAAATATTATGAAAAGAACCTACCAACCCAAGAAAAGACAAAAGAGCAAAGTACACGGATTCCGTAAGAGAATGGCTACCTCCGCAGGTAGAAGAGTTTTGAAAAGAAGAAGAGATAAGGGCAGAAAGAGATTGACCCACTAATTTTTTCGGTCTTTGTAACCCGAGCTTGAAAGTTAAAAATAAAGACGAAATCCTTTCCTTATTTGTACAAGGAGGGGTTTTGCCTTTATAAATATGACGCTCGTTTATTGCGGAGAAATCCTCAAAAGACCGATAAAATCACAATTTTTATAGGTTAAGAGAATGAGATATTTCAGGCTTAAAAAACAATCGGATTTTCAGAAACTTTTTCAAAAAGGCAAGCGGGCGTACGCCCCCTCCTTCACGATTCTTTACCGCCCTGCGGAAAGAATGACGATGGGGATATCGATCGGTAAAAAGCACGGAAAAAGCGTCGTCAGAAACCGCGTAAAACGGTTGCTTCGAGAAGCGTTCCGCTTAACCGCGGACGAAATGAAAGGCAAGTACGACATCGTGCTTATACCGAAAGTGAGCGAGAAGTACGCGTTTGATACTTTCAAACGCCAGCTTTTATGGATAATCAAAAAAGAGAACCTGTAAAATGGGATTTTGCGCGAATGTGCGGTGAAAACGCGAAAATCGTGCATACTTTTTTAAGAAAAAAGATATTCAAGCCGTACGGGCGTATGCTCTGTATGCGTATGATCCTGTTTTACCAGCGTCATCTTTCCAAACACACTTGCCTATATAAGCCCACCTGCTCGCAGTATACCTTGGAGTGTATCAATAATCACGGCGCAATCATCGGTATATTGCTTGGGACTTGGCGAATACTGCGGTGTAATCCCTTTTCCAAGGGCGGGTACGATCCCGCTCCGGAAAAATATTTTAAAAAGCGTTGGTTGCTTTAAAAATCAATTTGACAAAAATCCCGTTTACGGCTGAAAAAGCCGAAATAAGGTAAAAGATAAAATGGAACTTTTTAATCTGCTTTCAGGCGGCAAACAAATCACCCTTTACGGGCAAACCTTTGACGTCGCGCTCAACTGGATAGGAAACTTGATAAGACTGCTCATCTCCGGCGTCGGAGCGGTGGGTATCGGTATTATTCTGTTTTCCGTTATTTTAAAAGTAATCGTTCTGCCTTTCGACGTGTTCCAGCGTATCACGATGCGGAAGCAGAATATTAAAATGAAAGAAAATCAGGCGAAAATGGAAAAACTGCAAAAGCAGTACGCCAACGATAAGGAAAAGTATAACCAAAAGGTTATGGAAATGTACAAGGAAAGCGGATTTTCAATGTGCTCTTCCTGTCTGCCTATGATCCTTTCGATGGTCATATTCATCGTCGCTATCAACGCGTTCAACGCCTACGCACAGTATTCTAATATCGAAAACTATAACGATATGGTAGACGCGTATAATGCGAGCATCGAACGCTACTGCCCCGATTTAACGGAAGAAAATTATAACGAACTCGTCAAAGAAGAAGAAGGTAAACTCGTCGTGAAATCGGACGCGGACGGCATGTATATCTATTACACCGTACCCGCTACGACGGAAAGAACGGCGGCGGCGATCAACGCGGTATCCGTATACCCCGCAGGCGATAATAGTAAAAAGCATTATATCGACACCGAAAAAGCGTATGCAAACGCGGAAATCAAGGCTTGGGTAGATAACGCCGTGGCGCAAGGCACGGAGAAAGACCTTGCCATTGAAAAATATTTCACCGACCAAGCGCAAAGCGCGGTATTGACGGCATACGAGAACGAGATTTGCAAACACACTTCTTTCCTTTGGATAAAGAATATTTGGGCGACGGACGCAAGCTATAAACACCCCGTTTTGGAATATGACGAATTCAAGACGGAGGTTTCCCGCGAAGATTTCAAAATCGACGGGAAAAAGTACGAGTTTAACGAAATCAAAGCGCATACCAACGCTTACGAGGAGCACGTTTATAAAGACATTACGGCGAAGCTTTCCAAACAAAAGGAGCAAGCAAACGGTTACTTTATCTTAATCGTATTGTCTATCGGTACGATTTTGTTGCAACAATTCGTTTCCATGCGTTCGCAAAAGGAACAGCAAAAGTATTCGTCCGTAGACGGACAGGGCGCTTCGCAACAAAAGATCATGATGGTCGTTATGACGGCTATGTTTGCGATATTCTCGTTTATGTACAGCTCGGCATTCTCTATCTATATGATTATGAGCAACGTGCTTTCGCTGTTCTCGACGCTTATTATCAATAAAATCGTGGACGTAAGAGAGCAGAAAAAAGCGGATAAGGCGGAGCAGGACAGATACGACAAGCGTTTCCGTGCAACGAACGCCGCAAAAGCGATTAAAGAGGGTAAAACCGCAAACGCGGAAAAGAAAAATAAATCCTCGAAAAAATAAAAAAGGATATGAAAAAGTCCCTTTTAAGGGAAAAGGGCAGGGAGATAAAAAATGAAGTATATTGAATTTACGGGCAAGACGGTGGAAGAGGCCATCGATATCGGCTTGAACGAGCTGGGATTAAAGAAAGAAGAAGCGGATATCCGTATTCTGGAAGAGGGAAAAAAGAAGCTGTTTGGCTCGGTAAAAGCGCGCGTTGAAATCGCGGCGTTGTCGGCTGAATCGGAAGCGGAAGAAACGCCCGCTCAAACGGAAGCAGAAACGAATGAAAAGAGTGAAATGACGGACGGCGAAAGAACGGTCGTGTTCTTGGAAGGACTTTTTAAGCTCTTGAAAATTACCGCTTGCACGGAGCTTGTTTCCGAGGGCGATAAGGTAGAAATCAACGTAACGGCGTCGAATACGACTTCGGTTATCGGTAAGCACGGTATGATGCTGGACGCGATTCAAACGCTTGCAGGCGCGGTGGCAAACACGGGCAGGGACGATTACAAGCGCGTCGTGGTCGATTGCGAAAACTACCGTGAAAACCGTGAAAGTACTTTAAATAAGCTCGCGGATAACCTTGCGCAAAAGGCGATCCGTATGCAGAGAAAAATTAAATTAGAACCGATGAATCCGTACGAAAGACGGATTATTCACTCGGCGTTGTCTAATTACGAGGGCGTAAAGACGGAAAGCGAGGGAAAAGAACCGAACCGTTATATCGTCGTCATTCCCGATAATCTCGAAGATCCCGAACTTCCCGCAATTCCCGCAAGAAACGAACGCCGCGGGAACGACAGAAGCAGAGGCGGAAGAAGAGATAATAGAGGCGGATACGGCAACAAAGGCAAAGGCGGTAAAAACTTCGGTAGCCGTAACGGCAGCTTCAAGAAATTCAACCGCGACGGCGGCGCACCCGCAACGGGCGGTACGACGATGAAACAAAATAACGATTTCTTCGGTATTTTCCTTGGCAACAGCGGAAATAACGGCGAAA
Organism: Candidatus Scatosoma sp.; assembly: GCA_045588185.1. Classification (GTDB taxonomy): domain Bacteria; phylum Bacillota; class Clostridia; order Christensenellales; family Borkfalkiaceae; genus Scatosoma. Next base: position 21,232 of record JAZNDR010000098.1, read on the forward strand.
ACAAAGAATAAAAAAATTTCCCTTCACTTATACAGTGAAGGGAGTATTTTTTATTCAAAAAACGGAAGAGCGTGTTTTTTAATACGTTTCACGCCGTAATAGAGGGGGATACCCAACCCGTACACCCAAGCGGTTTCGGTGAGAAACAGGGAAAGAGCAAAGGTCATATACGCCGCGCCCGCGCTGGCGTACCCTTCCGCGCCCCCGCATAGAAATACGATAATAAGCGGAATAATGAGCGCGTTGGAAAGAATGGGGAATATTCCTCCGACGAGGCATTTAAGTATATCCTTTTTAAATAGTTTTCCTATGTAATAAGTCCCGACGGCGGCGATAAGGGTTGCGAGCGAACCGATAAAAACGTCATAGAGAAGATAAGGCGAAGTCAGGTTGGAAAGCATACAGCCGATATAGAGTGCAGGTACGGCTTCGGGAAAAAAGAGCGGTAAAATGCAAAGCGCCTCTGCGGGTCGGATTTGGAAGGGACCGAACGCAAAGGGCATAAAAGCGTAAGTGAGCGCAACGTAGAGTGCGGCGATAACGCCGGCACGGCAAAGTCGTTTCGTTGCAAAAGATTTCATAAAATTGTACCTCGGTTTTTTTATTTGGAAGTGTTTACCGAAAACCTTCCGTATCGCCGTTTATTATACCACCGTTTTTAAGGCTTGTCAAGCAAAAATGTTAGAAGTCAAGAAACTTAGTTTCTTGCGGATTGTAAAGGCAGAGCCTTTACGCCTCGACGGCAGTCGCGCCCGCAGGGCGTTATAGCCTTATTTAAAGCAACCGTAGGTTACGCTTATACGCAAGCTTTGCTTG
>JAZNDR010000099.1:0-1609 GCA_045588185.1 Candidatus Scatosoma sp.
TATCAACTTCACAAGGGCGAAGTCCGAAAAAGTAAAGCAAATACATGGCTTGACGGATTTCGTCGTATTTAGGCTGTTTTATGCGCTCTAAAAAGGCGATAATCTCGTCTTTGGGTAATGCGTCGCGCGTTTGCCTTTCGGCGCGCTTAAACTTAATTAAAGCGACGGGATTGTGTTGTATGATTCCGCTTGCCACCGCGTACTTGAAGATACCGTTGAAAAGGGTACGGAGTTCTTCGTATTTACGTGGTTTAACGTCTTTCATAACCGTGTCGATATCAACCGTGCGAATTTGCATTATTGGCTTTTGGCGAAGTTCTTCGGGCAAGCTCATAAAGTTTACCTTAAAGCGCAAATGTTCCTTATCAACCACCGTGTCTTTTTTATAGGCGTGCCATTCTTCAAAGATTTCTTCTAAAAGATTAAAACCCGACTTCATTTTTTTGACGAGATATTTGCCGATATTTTCGGGTTTTGTCTTTTCCAAGAACTTGCGTTTGGCTTTTTGCAAATTGACGGAAGACGCTTCTATTGATTTTTGCGATAAACTCAACCTTTGGGTTGTGAATTGATGTATCGTAAAATGGCAAACAGTTTGCTTGCTTTCCAAGGATATAAAAGACCGTTTGTTGGAAACTTTATAAAACGAACGGATACATAAAAACCAATCGCTCGTTGTATGCGACGGGCGATTATAATTTCCTCGAATTTTTACGCAAAAAAAATTTTAAAAAGTTTGTTTAAGGTGCGCTTTGTTTGGTTACATATAATTGTAAATGAATTAGCGCGGCGGATAAACTGCCGCAAAACAAAGGAGTGTAAATAATTATGGCAGGAAAAGTTATCGGTATTGACCTTGGAACAACCAACTCGTGCGTTGCCGTTATGGAAGGCGGCGAACCCGTAGTAATCGCGAACGCAGAAGGCGCAAGAACGACCCCGTCCGTCGTGTCTTTTCAAAAGGACGGTTCGCGTGTCGTCGGGCAAGCGGCGAAACGTCAAGCGGTAGCCAACCCCGACAAAACCGTGATTTCCATTAAAAGACATATGGGATCCGATTATAAAGTGAAAATCGACGATAAGGATTATTCTCCGCAGGAAATTTCCGCAATGACGCTCGCAAAGCTCAAAGCGGATGCGGAAGCGTATCTTGGGCAAACGGTTACGGAAGCCGTTATCACTTGCCCGGCGTATTTCTCCGATTCCCAACGCCAAGCAACGAAAGACGCAGGTAAGATTGCAGGCTTGAACGTACTTCGTATTATCAACGAACCTACGGCGGCGGCGCTTGCTTACGGCTTGGATAAGGACAAGGGCGGCAAGGTTATGATTTACGACCTTGGCGGCGGTACGTTCGACGTTTCCATTTTGGAAATTTCCGACGGCGTGTTTGAAGTACTTGCTACCAACGGCGACACCAAACTTGGCGGCGACGACTGGGATAACAAGATTATCGAATATCTCGTAGACGAGTTTAAGAAATCCCACGCAATCGACCTTTCCAAGGATAAGATGGCAATGCAACGTTTGAAGGAAGCGGCTGAAAAGGCGAAGATCGAGCTTTCGGGTAAAGTCGGAGGCCAAGCGGTCTTAGGAAGACAAATGTATG